>CAWUUZ010000280.1:0-5039 GCA_963925745.1 uncultured Pseudomonadales bacterium | reverse complement strand
CCAAAGTGTCCACCAGACTGACCGACACTGTAGAGTAAAAACTCACGCAACTCGTCACACAATTGGGGTAAATCAGATACTGCCAGGGCACGCAAATCTGCAGGATACACAATGTGATCGAGCAAGGGTGTGGTCGGTTTCTCGGTCGGAATAAAATTGAAAATCTTCATGGATGCCGCTTAGTCATTGAATGGGGGTATTCTAACTTAAAATATCGGCTCTGGTCAGCGATTCCGCAACAAAACAAAGTGAGCCAATGCCTCTAATTCTTGGGTTTCCGAATTCCAACCCGACAATGCCTGCAAAGATTGCTGATACAGATTCTCTGCATAGTCCTTTGCACCCTCTAATCCCATAACCGCTGGATAGGTGGCCTTGTGGTGTTGCGCATCGGCACCCTGTACCTTGCCGAGTGTTTCGGTGGTGCCATTGACGTCCAAGATATCGTCTACCACTTGAAATGTCAGACCAATCAAGGCACCAAAATGGCGTGCTTTTTCCAGATGCGTTTGAGACATATTGGGTTGGCACAGACAGCCCATTTCGATGGCTGCTGTAATCAAGGCACCCGTTTTTAGGGCATGAATGTTTTGTAATTCTTGCAAATTGACGCTTTGACCTTCGGCAGCAATGTCTAATGCCTGACCGCCGACCATGCCGTCAAATCCAGATGCACGGCTCAAACACAGCGACATCGCCAATTTCTGGCTGGCATTCAATTCAGCTTCGGGTGCTGACAGCAAAACATCCATCGCCTTCATTTGCAGTCCGTCGCCCGCCAAAATAGCCACGGCCTCACCAAATGCGACATGACAGGTAGGCTTGCCTCGGCGCAAGTTGTCGTCGTCCATTGCAGGAAGGTCGTCATGAATCAGCGAATAGGTATGAACCATTTCAACGGCCAAGGCTGGCCATATCCACCTGTCATCGGTAACGCCACAGGCACGTGCAGCTGCGCGGACCAAAAAGGGTCTTAACCTTTTGCCACCTGCCACAACACTGTATTGCGCGGCCTCTTCAACCTGACGCTGACTGGCACGCGGAAATTGCGCTGCCAGCAAGGGATCATAGTGTTGCTGAAAGGACGCTAAAAGTGATTCAAACGGAATCATTCACGGTCCTCAAAGGGCGTCAGCACGGGCTTGCCATTGTCTAACATCAATTTTTGAACCCGTTGCTCGGCTGTTTCAAGTGATTTCTGGCACTGACGAACCAGAGCAACACCCGATTCAAAGGCCTGCAATGAGTCCTCTAAAGGCATGTCTCCCGACTCTAACTTCTGAACCAACTGTTCTAGCTGAGCTAACGATTGTTCAAAATCTACTGGCTTGTCATCTGACATAGCATTCTCCCAAAAGATAAGGCGCAACCCTAACCGACCGTGATGGAGGGGGTCAACTCAAACCCTATAACCGAGCGCATTGTTTGGCGCATTGTTTGCCGCATTGTTTGACGCATTGTTTGTGTGTCCCTGATATCAGGTCAGCACCTATAAATCACAGAGTACCGCGCCAGCATAGCCAGACACATTTAACTGTTTTTGTACCGCGTTTGCCATTTCTTCAGCATTAATTTGGCCTGCCAGCAGCTGCTGGTAACCCATCGCCAGCAAACCGCCAAAGTCGGTGTCACCCACATTGAGCTGTGGTGCAAATACGGTAGCCACTGGATAGGCATTCTGCCTGATCTGGTCGGCTATCGCTCTGATTCTGGGATCATTGGCCTGCAAACTGCCTGAATAAGCAGGCAGGTCACCGGTCAAATCGAAACTCAGCTGTGCAAAGTCTTCCGATGCCATGAACTGCATAACAGCCTGAACGGCGTCTGGATAGTCTGAATCAGACAGCCCGACATAGCCACCCGTGGCATAGGTAGATAACTGACCATTGCTACCCGGAAGGGGGAAAAAACCGGTTTTTAACTGGGGCGTCATTTGAAACAGTGCGGCATTGGCCTCTGTTGCCCACATGCCGTCGATCATCATCGCTGCATCACCCAAGGCGACGGCCGTTTGCATGTCCTGATAACTGTCTACTGCTGGTCGGTCGTTCATATAACGTCGCCATCCCGCCAAGGCGTCCAAGGCTGCCACGATGGTTGGGTCAGTAAAACAGGCCGTACCTGCTACCAAGCCCTGGGAAACCGTCGCAGGAACCTGTGCGGCCATCAATGCATCATGCATCACCTGACTGGTCCACCAGCCCGCGCTACCAGCAGCATAGAACGGAATCACACCCGCCCCATCAAGTTCTTTGAGTAATTTTGTCCACTCTGATTCTGAGGTTGGAATGTCCAATCCCAACTCTGAAAAAACGGTCTGATTAAACACCACCGCTGACATTTGCATACCAAAGGGAATGCCATAGACCGTGCCGTCAGCGCCTGACACGGTAGGTAACCCGGCTGCCAACTGGTTGCTTAAATCCACCTGATGCAGAGGCGACAAAAGGCCCTGTTGTAGCAGTGGGCCTAACCAATGCGCGCCAGAGTGCACCTGAATGATATCGGGCAACAAGGGTTGATCCAGTGACTGAAAGGCGCCCTGACGCACCTGTTCATAAGACTCGGGCGCAATGACCGTAGCTGTCACAGAGACATTGGGTATGAGTTCATGGTCAGAAATATAGCGCCACAGGGTAACGTCGCTATCGCGCCACGCCCAAAGCTGCAGTGATGTCGCTGCGTTCACAGGAAGGGTGACGAGCACTGACAGCAACAGCAGTAGCGTTGTGGCGATACGTAGATCTCGTTTTGGGGACAAAAAGGTCACAGCTATCATCTGAGGTCTCATGGGTAAACACACCTAGCCAGTCTCACCAACCACCGTGCCGATTGCGGCAGCACAGGGGGGGGATCGTTGGCTGCATAATATCAGATAATCAGTGGCTTCTGATGAAAGTTCATTCAAGTTTTGTAGAATTCTGTATAGGGCCTTTGACGGCTAGGATCCTGTACGGCATTGCGATCCCGGTGTCGGCAAAACGACAGCATTTAGGGGATCGCCAACGTGCAAATGTGTCTAGGTGGGCACATCCAACTTTGCAAACACCATCGCCGACTGCGCAGCAGGGCGACTCATTAACAACGACAAATAGGGTTTAACACTCTGGTAGGCAACCAACTCAGCCTTAACGGCTAATTGCAGCAGGTACCCCATAAAGATATCGACCAGGGTAAATTGTTCACCCATCCAATAGCCGTTTAAAGGCACAAAGGCTGTCAGCGTTTTGAGCTTTATCTCTAAACTGCTCTTGGTAAGGCGTTCAAAATCTTTGTTGAGAATCCCAGATCGCGCTAGCAGATAATTGACCACATCGTGTTCAAGATAATTGTTGCCGATACTGGACCAATATTGGAAATCGGCGTGTTGCTGACCTACACCACCGACAATCATTCCCGACTCAGGAAATTGCTCTGCAAGATACAAACACATCGCACCCGATTCACGCAGGGTAACACCCTTCCAAATGGCAGTTGGCACCACCCCAAACGGGTTTAGTGTTTTATAGTCAGGGGTCTTTTGCTCGCCAAACTTTACCTTTACCTCTTTAACAGGCACGTCCAATTCGTGCGCCAACCACCGAATCTTGGCGCTGCGATCGGTAAAACCAAATCCGTAGAGTGTAAGCGTTTCCATAAACGGTCTTCCTGCCTTTCAAAAATGCCGAGCCTGTGATTTATGCACCCTGATAGAGACAGGGTTCAGACAGTACCGAATGGCCGATCAATGCTGGCCATAACCCGTACCACCCACTTGCCGTGCCAGATAACCGGAATAGTTGTCGGTCATACTGGTCAAGAAATCTATGTGTCGTTGGTAAATCTGATAGAGCGACCAGGTCGGCTCAGGGGCGTCTGCACCCATTAAATCGAGCACCCGCTTGGTCTTATAACTCATCTTGCTCCGGTCTTTCTTTTGATACAGCTCAAAACCTGCCGGAATAAAGGTATCCAACAGTGTGCTTAAAACCGCATAGGCACCTATTTCTGTCTCTGTTTTTGCGCTGTCTAAAAAAACCTTTTGATGGGCCAGGTTCTTAGCCGCAGCCATACCGTTGACCACGTGTTCTGGGCAACTGGACAAGAGGTCACCTTCAAACAAGCCCTGCATAATGAGTGGTTCGTTGTGAACAAAGGCCTCAACCAAGGCATCAATAATCACCTGCATGGCACGGCCCCTTAATGCGGCCAAAATGCGGTGTGGCGCCATGGTTTTGCGTTCAGATTCGGGAAAATCTATGGGTCGATTTCCACAGAGCAACCTCAGGATGGGCTCCACCTCTTCAAATCCCAAGATGTGCAATTCAACTGCGTCTTCTAAATCGATAATGGCATAGCAAAGATCATCAGCCGCTTCCATCAGGTAGGACAAAGGATGCCTTGCATACCGATTCGGTGCGACCTCTGGCAGACCAATTTGTTTCGCCATCGCAGCCAACAGGCCCTTCTCGGATTGGAAACAGCTAAATTTGCCTTTCTCACCTGCGTGCTCAAAGGTCCAGGGGTATTTTAACAAGGAACCCATGGTGGGATAGGTCAGACGCAAGCCGCCATTAAAAAGGTGGTATTCCAATTGACTGACGATGCGGAATCCCTGGGCGTTGCCTTCAAAATGTTGGAAGTCGAGACGTTGTTCAGGGGATAGGTCTTCAATGAGCCAGGCATTGTCACGCTGTTCAAACCAATCTTGAACGGCATATTCTCCGGCATGACCAAAGGGTGGGTTACCAATGTCGTGTGCAAGACAGGCAGCCTGGACAATAACGCCGATGTCATCTGGTTGGATCCAATCGGGCATGGCGTCAGCAAGACGTTCACCCACCTTGAGACCCAGGCTACGACCAACGCTCGCAACCTCGACAGAATGTATCAAACGGGTATGGATCTGGTCGTTTATCGCGAGTGGATGGACCTGTGTTTTTCCGGTCAGCTTGCGAAAAGCCGACGAAAAGACAATGCGATCGATGTCTTTGTGAAAATGGCTTCTCCCCAATTCGGCACCGGAGAGTTCCCCATGACCATGACGGCTAGGGGTTAGC
>CAWUUZ010000279.1:0-3259 GCA_963925745.1 uncultured Pseudomonadales bacterium | reverse complement strand
ATAACGCCCAACAATATCCGACTGAAATCGCCATGCGCGAGAAAGAATTTGGTATTTGGAACGAAATCACCTGGGCGCAATACGACCAGAGCGTCAAACAGATCGCGCTAGGCCTTATCGACATGGGTATCAAGCCCGGTGAAGTGATCGGTTTGATGGGTGACAACCGCCCAGAGTGGGTCCAGTTTGAAGTGGCCGCCCATGCAATCAAATGCATGAGTTTGGGCATCTATCAAGATTCGCTCAATACTGAGGTGGCTTACCTCATTAACTATGCCGAAGTCCGTATCATCATGGCAGAAGACGAGGAGCAGGTAGACAAGCTGCTTGAAGTTACCGAAGACTGCCCCTGCGTACAGCACATTATTTACCATGATGCCCGTGGCATGCGTAAGTATGACGACCCGCGTCTGATCAGCCAGCTAGAACTGATGGAGCGTGGCGCGCGCTTGGACAAAGAACAGCCCGATTTATATAACAAAATGGTTGCTGCAACGCATGGCGACGATGTGTCTATTCTCTGTACCACCTCGGGCACCACCTCTAACCCCAAGATGGCCATGTTGCAGTCTGCAAACTTCCTAGACCACTGCCTGGCCTATTTGAATGCTGACCACAAATTTCCTGGTGACAACTACGTTTCCATTTTGCCACTGCCCTGGATCATGGAGCAGGTCTATGTGCTGGCTCAGGCGCTTATTGCCCGTACCACAGTGAACTTTGTGGAAGAAGCCGAAACCATGATGAGTGACATGCGTGAAATCGGACCGACCTTTGTGCTCTTAGCACCGCGCGTCTTGGAATCCATCGCAGCGGATGTGAAAGCCAGAATGATGGACGCAACCCGCTTCAAGCAGTTTATGTTTGCCTGGGGCATGAAGATGGGCATGAGTGCCCTCGATAAGGGTGGCCATTCAAAACTTGCCCATTGGTTGCTATTTCGCGCTTTGAAAGACCGACTGGGCTTTACCTTCTTGCGGTCCTCTGCCACAGGCGGTGCGGCCTTGGGTCCCGATACCTTCAAGTTTTTCCTCGCCATGGGTATGCCCCTTAAGCAGCTCTATGGTCAAACAGAATTGGCAGGCTCCTATACCATTCACCGAACCGGTGATGTCGATTTTGAGTCCGTCGGTGTGCCCTTTGAAAACGCTGAAATCTATATCAAAGATCTGATGCTCAGGGTATCGGTGAAATTGTCGCTAAAACAACGGGTATGTTTAAGGGTTATTACAAAAACGAAGCGGCAACCCTTGAAGATGTGCGTGATGGTTGGATGCACACCGGTGATGCCGGGTATTTTAAGAAAGCGAACGGCCATTTGGTAGTGATTGACCGTATCAAAGATATGGCGACCACGTCGACCGGCTTCCGTTTCTCACCCATGTATATCGAAAACAAACTCAAGTTTTCGCCCTTTGTCGCTGAAGCGGTGATCCTGGGTCACGAAAAGCCCTTCCTAACAGCCATTATCTGTATTCGATTCTCTATCGTTTCAAAATGGGCTGAGCAGCGGTCAATTTCCTTTACCAACTATACCAATTTGGCGACACAGCCAACGGTTATTGAGGTTTTGAAGAAAGAGCTACAACAGGTTAACGCCAGCTTGCCAGAGACACAAAAGGTGGAGCGGTTCCTATTGCTCTATAAGGAATTGGATGCCGACGATGGTGAATTAACCCGTACGCGCAAAGTGCGTCGTAATGTGATCAATGAGAAATACGCCGACATTATTGATGCTATCTATGCCGGTAAAGACAGCGTGCATATCGACACCATGATTACGTTTCAGGATGGCACGAAATCAAGGGTCGTTACTGACCTCGAAGTGGTCGATTTGGATACAACGCACAGTGCTGCCTAAGGCACTGTTTGAGGAGATTCGGAGTCAATGTTATGAATTATGATTTGTTCACACAGCTACTGGTAAACGGACTGATTGTTGGCACCCTATATGGTGTTGTCGCGATGTGTTTCGTGTTGATTTACAAGTCGACACAGGTCGTAAACTTTGCACAGGGTGAATTTCTGCTGATTGGTGCCTGGGTCTGTTGGGCCTTCTTGGTTGAATACGAATTGCCCTTTTGGCTCGGTTTCTCACTGACACTGGTCTTTATGATGGCCTTTGGTGTGGTGCTC
The DNA here is from genome assembly GCA_963925745.1 of uncultured Pseudomonadales bacterium. Classification (GTDB taxonomy): domain Bacteria; phylum Pseudomonadota; class Gammaproteobacteria; order Pseudomonadales; family Natronospirillaceae; genus CAJXZL01. The sequence goes on along the minus strand of CAWUUZ010000279.1, from coordinate 1,123 downwards.
CAGGTGTTGGTGCTCAGACCCATGATTGGCGAGCCCATTATTTCCGTCATCATGCTGACCATCGGTCTTTCGATTACCTTTCAAGCCCTGATGAATTGGATGTTTGGCGTATTTGCAAAGCCCTTCCCCAAGGTCTTTGAAAGCGAAAGTGTGATGATATTGGGCTTAAACGTACAGACCGCCTACATCATGAGTATGGTCATCTCCATCATCATCATGGTGGGATTTTATTTCTTCTTTAAGTATTCAAAGATGGGTCTTGCGATGCGGGCTACCGCCTTTGACCAACAGGTTGCCCAGAGTTTGGGTATATCGGTCAAAACGGTATTCGCGATGGCGTGGGCGATCTCGGCCATGGTATCTGCCTTGGCGGGCGTGGTCGTGGGCATGGTAAACGGTGTCTCTCAGGCCCTTGCGTTCTTTGGTATTAAGGTCTTCCCTGCGGTTATTTTGGGTGGTCTAGACTCTATCGTCGGTGCCATCGTAGGCGGCATAGCCATCGGTGTGCTCGAGAATATGGCCCAGTACTTTGATTACCAGTATTTACATTTTGGCAACCTGTACACCATTGCACCCTTTTACGTATTGGTAATCATCTTGATGATCAAGCCATACGGTTTGTTTGGCACCAAAGATATTGAGAGGATTTAGAGATGGCGAGTCACAATGCAATGAAGTGCGGCGATTTTCGCACCAGTTATGAAAAAGACAACACGATTTTCCCGACGCCACTCTCTCGTAAGATGGTGATAGGCAGCATATTGCTGCTGTTGATAATGCCCATGTTCGCTGACAGCTATGTACTAAACCTGTCAATTCAGATTGGTTACTATGCGGTTGCGGCCCTGGGTCTGAACATCCTCGTCGGCTTTACTGGTCAGATATCGCTAGGTCACGCTGCCTTTTTTGGCTTTGGTGCCTTTGCCTCGGCCTGGATCAATAACAGCACCGGCATTCCCGTCTTCTTTACCATTCCTTTAGCGGGATTGCTCACCCTTGCCGTTGGCCTGATGTTTGGCGTTCCAGCAGGGCGAATCAAGGGTCTGTACCTCGCCATTGCGACACTGGCGTCACAGTTTATTCTTGAAGACTTCTTTTCTCGTGCCGGTTGGTTTACGGGTGG
>CAWUUZ010000278.1:0-6011 GCA_963925745.1 uncultured Pseudomonadales bacterium | reverse complement strand
GGCGGGTCGGTCCCAACATTTTGCCTTGACCAAACCTGCGGTAGCGCTAAAACCTGCGGTGGTTGAATTGGTCGATCTAACCCAACACCAACACCACAGTGGCATCAGCCTACCCGTGCAAAGTCGGATGCATGAACACCTACAGCGTGGCGAACAGGTGATGCTGTTTCTCAACCGCCGTGGTTTTTCGCCGACCCTGATGTGTCACAGCTGCGGCTGGATCGCAGGCTGCCCCCATTGCGACGCGCGTCTGACCCTGCACAACACACCACCCCAGTTACTCTGCCACCACTGCAACCACCGCATGGCCATTCCCCACCAGTGTCCAAGCTGCCAGTCGCCAGACCTGCATGCATTGGGCCAGGGCACCGCACGTGCAGAAAACACCCTGGAGCAACTGTTTCCTGAAACACAGATCATTCGTGTCGATCGGGACGTGATTCGCAACAGCGCAGATTTTGAAAAACAGCTGCGGCCCATCCATGCAGGCGACCCCTGTATTCTTGTTGGCACCCAGATGTTGGCCAAGGGACATGACTTCCCACTGGTCACTTTGGTGGTCATTCTTGACGCCGATGCAGGCTTGTTTTCGAGCGATTTTCGCGCTGCCGAAAAAACAGCCCAGTTGCTGATACAGGTATCAGGACGCTCAGGACGGGGCGAACGCCCAGGCCATGTCATGGTACAAACCTGGCACCCCACCTACCCCGTATTTGGCTATTTGCAGATGGGTGGCTATGGCGCCTTTGCCCGTGACCACCTGTTACCACAGCGTGAAAAAGGCGCGTTTCCCCCGTTTCAGGCCATGGCAGTAATTCGTGCCGATGCCAAGCAGGGCCAACAGGCCTGGGACTTTTTGGGTCGCATAGCTACCTGCATCCCCGAGGGGATTTACCAGACCGGCCCCTTTCCTGCTATGCTATCGAAAAGAGCGGGTTACCACCGTTTTTGGCTGTCGATTCAATGTCGCAGCCGCATGCAGCTCCAGTTAATCCTGTCTCAACTCTGCCGTGATATCGAATCACAGCGGCTCGCAGGACAGGTCAGCTGGGGTATTGATGTTGATCCTATGGATATAGGTTGAATCCTGGCCATTTGTCACGATAATGGACGCCCATTTCAGTTGGAGCGTTCCCTTGGTCAGAGATTTTGCAGTTAAGAAGGCGGCCCCAGTCGTGCAAAGTAGAGTACCTGGTTTTATTTGGATATTGACCCTGATAATTGCTGGCGGTTTTGTCACCCTGCTGGTCTTTTTGTCTGGCCAAAAAGATGCCGAGCCACTGCCTGACCTCTCTAACGTAAAGCAACAGGCTACCGAGGTTATTGCACCTGTTAAAGCTGCCACAGACACAGAATCTACCTCCGATTTGGGCGACCAGATCGAACAGGCCAAAAAGGCCCTCAGCTTTTACAAACTCCTCACCGAAACACAGGTCGAGGTGCCGCCGTCAGACCAACCCATCCCAGGTTCTGATGCAGCTAAGGACAAACCCCAATCGGCCTATATTTTGCAAGCTGCCTCTTTCCGCAGCAAAGCCGATGCCGAATCCATGCGCGCCATGCTGATTCTTGAGGGATTGTCCGATATCTATGTCGAACCCATAGAGGTGACCGGCAAGGGCATCTATTACCGCGTTATGATTGGCCCCATCCTCAACCGCTCACGCATGAACAGCATCAAGGACACCCTGGTTGATGCCAACATCGCACCCATAGAGCGCCGTGTTTCAATACCCGCCAGCAACCCCTAATCGAAATTTCTGCAGACTGCCCTTTAATCCCCAACTGAATGCCCCCATATTGGTTGTTCAGTTGATCATTTTCAGGACAGTCTATGACCACCATCGTATCGGTTCGTTTGAAAGGCCAGGTTGTCGTCGCAGGTGACGGCCAAGTATCCCTTGGCAATACCGTCATGAAGGGCAATGCCCGCAAAGTACGACGCCTCTATAACAACCAGGTGATTGCAGGTTTCGCTGGCTCCACGGCCGACGCCTTTACCCTGTTTGAAAAATTCGAAGGTTTTCTCAACAAACACTCAGGCCACCTGACCCGTTCTGCTGTCGAATTGGCAAAGGAATGGCGCAGCGACCGTGCATTGCGCCGATTGGAAGCCATGCTCATCGTCGCCGACAAAGAATCCTCACTGATTATTTCTGGTAATGGTGATGTGGTCGAACCCGAGCATGGCATCGTTGCCATCGGCAGTGGCGGCAACTATGCCCTTGCAGCTGCTCGCGCCCTGGCCGAAAACACCGACCTCAGTGCTGAAGAAATCGCAGCCAAAGCCATGTCCATCGCTGGCGACATCTGTGTGTTTACCAACCACAATGCCGTTATTGAAACGCTTGATACAAGAGACTGACCATGTCGCAAATGACCCCCAGAGAAATCGTATCTGAACTCGACCGATACATCATCGGCCAAGATCCCGCCAAGCGTGCTGTCTCTATCGCACTGCGTAACCGATGGCGCCGCCTGCAGCTGTCTTCTCCGCTAAAGGACGAAGTCACACCCAAGAACATTCTGATGATTGGTCCAACAGGTGTGGGTAAAACCGAGATCGCCCGTCGCTTGGCCAAGCTGGCCAATGCACCCTTTGTCAAAATTGAAGCAACCAAATTCACCGAAGTGGGCTATGTTGGCAAAGACGTTGAGTCGATCATCCGTGACCTGGTTGAAACCGGTATTAAAATGTACCGCGAACAGGAAATGGCCAAGGTATCGCACCGTGCTATGGACGCCGCAGAAGACCGCGTGCTCGATGCCCTGCTGACCCCTGCCCGTGATGTCGATGTGCCGGCTAAAACCGATAGCAGCACCCGTCAAATTTTTCGCAAGAAGTTGCGCGAAGGCGAGCTTGACGACAAAGAAATCGAGATCGAAATCGCACAGCCACGTGTGGGTGTCGAAATCATGGCACCGCCAGGCATGGAAGACATGACCTCGCAGTTGCAAAGCATGTTTAGCAACATGACGCCCAACAAAACCCGCAAGCAAAAGATCAAGATCAAAGAGGCTTTAAAACTGCTGCGTGATGAAGAGGCTGCCAAACTCGTCAATGAAGACGAACTCAAACAGGCCGCACTGACCGCCGTAGAGCAAACCGGTATCGTCTTTATTGATGAAATCGACAAGGTCGCCAAGAGCGGTGGCCAGGGTGGCGAAGTGAGCCGCGAAGGGGTTCAGCGTGACTTGCTGCCCTTGATAGAGGGTTGCACCGTGTCGACCAAGTACGGCATGATCAATACCGACCACATCCTCTTTATCGCCTCGGGCGCCTTTCATGTCAGCAAGCCTTCCGATCTGATTCCCGAACTGCAGGGCCGTTTGCCGATTCGTGTCGAGTTGAGCGCCCTCAGTCCCCATGACTTTGAACGCATCCTCACTGAAACAGAGCACTCATTAACCGAGCAATACAAGGCATTGCTAGCGACTGAAGGTCTGTCCTTGAGTTTTACCGAAGACAGCATTAAGCGCATTGCCCAGATCGCTTTCGAGGTGAATGAAAACACCGAAAACATTGGCGCGCGCCGTTTGCATACCATCTTGGAACACCTGCTAGAAGACGTCAGCTTTAATGCGACAGAGATGAGCGGTGATAATGTCTTGATCGACGAAGACTATGTGAATAAGCGTTTGAGTGATTTGGCACAGAACGAAGACCTGAGCCGATTTATTCTATAACCCCTTTCTGATTGCCCGCCAGCAATGGCGGGTGGTCAGCTTTTTCTTTTTCTTTCCTTTTTCTTAAAAGCGCCCTTAGGGCTATTGGCTTTTAAGGGCTGGCACCAGCCAACGACACAGGACTGCGATCAAAAACCCCAACACCACACCGGTTGAGTTAGCAAAAAAGTCGCCCCATTCTCGGCTGCGTGTCACATAGGGCTGAATCAATTCAATCGTACCGCCCATGGCAACCAGCGCCAGCATGACCCGAGGCCAATAGACCGGCCGCGCCAAGGCTGCGGGAAAGGCCAAACTCAGATAGGCCGCCAAATGGTAAAACTTGTCACTGCCACCCACATCGTAAAGTTGGTCAGCTGGCCACAGGGTCAGAAAACACACCACTGCCACCAACACCAGCGTAATCAAAACCCAAAAGCGGGCGATAAGTGCCAATATGGGGTATATCATCTTCGAAATTGCAGCCATCGTCCCTAATCCTATAAAACTTGCGAAAAAAAGGATGCCTTTCAGACATCCCTATAATCCACCCTGGCAGGCTTAATCAAAAGCCGCCTTCTGTGCAGCTGTTAGATCAATGATGCCCTTACGCGCCAGGGCCAACATGCCGACCAATTCTTCATCGCCAAAGATAGCGCCTTCAGCCGTACCCTGGATTTCGATAAAACCACCGGCATCCGTCATCACCACGTTCATATCGGTTTCAGCCACAGAGTCTTCTGGGTAATCCAAATCCAATACCGGAACGCCCTTGTAGATACCCACAGAAACCGCTGCGATCCAATGCAATAGCGGGTCTTTTTTGATCTTTTTCGCAGCCATTAAGCCCTGAATGGCATCAACCATGGCGACCAAACCACCGGTAATTGCCGCAGTGCGGGTGCCGCCATCTGCCTGAATCACATCGCAATCGATGGTAATGGCATGCTCACCCAACAACTTCAAATCAACCGCTGCACGCAGTGAACGGCCAATCAATCGGCCAATCTCAACGGTACGACCACTTTGCTTGCCACGGGCTGCTTCACGGTCATTTCGGGTATTGGTTGCACGGGGCAACATACCGTATTCCGCGGTAATCCAACCCTGGCCCTTGCCCTTTAAAAAGCGCGGTACAGATTCAGACACACTGGCGGTACAAATCACCTTGGTATCACCAAACTCAACCAAAACGGACCCCTCGGCATGCTTGGTAAAATTCCGTGTAATACGAATGTCGCGTAACTGTTCGGGTAATCGACCGCTTGGACGCATGCCTTGTGACTCCTGTGACGGGTTCATGGATGCCTTTAGAAATTTAAGGGCAAAAAAATGTCGGCGCATTGTACCTGCTGCGTCTGCGACTGGCTAATATCCGATCATTCTTTATAATAGTCACAGGCATATCAGGTCGTTAACTGTCTTTGTCTGTAGCCCGAACACCAAGACACCAATACCGCGCCACCCATTTCTGGAGATCCCCATGACCATCAGCATGACCGGCTTTGCCCGACTCGAACACACCCTCCCTGGCGGCACGCTGTCGGTAGAACTCAAATCGGTCAACCACCGATATTTGGAATTGAATTTCCGCATGCCAGACACCTTAAAGGCGGCTGAAACTGCGGTACGCGACGTACTCAAAAAGCACCTGTCTCGCGGCAAGATCGATATCACGGTCAGACTCAATACCGAAGAAACCAACGGCGAACAGCTGCATGTCAATGTGGCGTTATTAGAACAGGTACACCAAGCCCTAGAACATGTGCAGCTGGCAGTACCCGAGGCGCAACCGGTCAATGCCCTAGATCTGTTAAAATGGCCTGGCGTGATGGCCGTTAGCCCCTTGGATACCGAAGCGGTCACCACAGCCTTGGTCGCCCTGACCACCGACGCAGCCAAACAACTGGTCGCACACCGCCAGCGAGAAGGCACCGAACTGGCCGCTGCCATAGAAGCGCGACTGCAGGCCATGGCCGAGATCGTGGTTGCGGTCAAACAGGATTTACCGCAGATCCTCGTAGCCCAGCAACAGTCCCTGCACGACAAGATCGCTGCCCTGAATGTCGAATTAGACCCCCAGCGTTTGGCACAGGAAGTCGCCCTACTCGCACAGAAAGCCGATGTTGCCGAAGAGCTCGACCGCCTAAACGCCCACATCGAAGAGGTGCGTCATATCCTCAAAGCCAAGGGCTCCAAGGGCAGACAGCTCGATTTTCTGATGCAAGAATTTAACCGCGAAGCCAACACCCTGTCGTCAAAAGCCATTGTGATTCAAACCACACGCAGCGCGGTCGACCTCAAGGTGTTGATAGAACAGATGCGCGAACAGATCCAAAACATCG
>CAWUUZ010000277.1:0-12922 GCA_963925745.1 uncultured Pseudomonadales bacterium | reverse complement strand
GGCGTACCCGTCTTGGATCTGGGTATTGGGTAGCATTATGACAAATTCTTCTCCGCCATAACGACAGGCAAGGTCAAATTCACGAATAGATTCATGAATGATCTTAGACACAGCTTGAATAACGGTGTCGCCGACGTTGTGCCCATGGGTATCGTTGACACGTTTGAAGTGGTCAATATCGATAATCAATAGGCTGATAGGGTGGTGATATCGAATCGAGCGACTCAATTCAATTTGCGAGACATCATCAAAATGACGTCTGTTAAACAGGCCTGTTAGGTTGTCTGTTCGTGCCAGCTTGTTGAGTGCTTCTTGCATCCGATTTTCTTCGGTAATGTCTTTAAATATTGCCGCAATACCAGCGACTTGACCGTTCTCTGTGACCACTTCTGCAAGCTGTGCTTGAAGGGTTTTGTCGCGGTAGGTAACGGGAATTTTGGGTACCTCACCGTTGGTTCCCTCGACGATACGGGTTACAGGACATACAAAGTCATCAAATAGGGTAGAAAGTCCCCCCTCAGTGATCTCGGTCTCTGATTTTGACAAAAGCTGTTTTGCTGCTTGGTTTATCAACACCACCTTCCCGCTAGGGTCTGTGACCACAATGCCCTCTCGGGAATCCATCAGCAGTGCCGACAGTTTGTCGCGTTCATGCGTCAGATCGACATGGGACATCGATAGGCGATGCACCATCAGGTTGAAAATATTGGCGATCCTAGAGAATTCGACGTGTGACGCTAACTCAATGGTTTCAGTCAGGTTTTGTCCGGTGATGTTTTCGATCACATTGCTCAGCTTCGCAACCGGAGGTAGAACGATGCGTCGTATATAGACACTGATGACCCCCATAATGCTGATTAGCGTCAAAAGCGCCATGCCAGCAGCGAACAACTGAGATTGAAGCAATGCAGCGTCAGTTTTTTCTAAAGACGTTTTTAGCTGGATTAACCCCAGCACCCGAGCTGTTTTGTCATGACATTTTCCACACACGGTTTCGTTGGGTATGGGATAAATAAGGGTTTGGTAACGGATACCGTCGGAACCTGTTTCGATGGTGTCATAGAGTTCATTGCGGGCCACGATCTGCTTAATTTGATCCGGAGGTAACAGAACCGCCTGCTGGACTTTGGCTTCTCTAAAGGTATCAAACTGTTCGTAGCCTAGGGCTGTGTTGACTGCATCAACCGTTTTGTTATCCAAAAAGGCATCGGTGCCGTCAATGCGCGCTACTCGGATATCCATGACAGCAGATGTTGAATTAAGGGACTCTTGCAGTACATCCCCCAAGTCGGCGTAACCGGAATGCATCAGGGACGTAATGGAGAGCGCAGTGACATCCAATACGTTGACCAGGGCTGCTTTGTTTTGCTTTGAAATGGTTCTTTCATGTTGGAAGTTGAAATACAGGGTCAATAGGGTGAGACCGACCAAACTGACCAAACTGGCTGCCAATACAACCTTGGATTGCAAGTTCTTAAACATCAGACTTACCCTCCAAGTAGCAGACTTTGTTGCGACCGGTGTCCTTGGCGATGTAGAGCTGTTCGTCAGCCAAACGTATCAATTCATCAGGATTGCGAAGTTCAGTTTGGCTGAGATCGCTGATGCCAATGCTCACCGTAATGCTGACGCCATTGATGGGGGTATTCTGAATTTCTGTTCGCATACGCTCTGCCAACACCCTAGCCCCAGACTGAGGTGTCTCTGGAAGCAGGATGATGAATTCTTCACCACCAAAGCGACAAGCCACGTCATTTGTGCGAATGAGTTCGGTGACGATCTTGGAAACGCCTACCAACACCACATCGCCAACATCGTGCCCGTGGGTATCGTTTACCTTCTTAAATAAATCGATGTCGAGCATGAGTAGGTTGAGTGGCTCGTTGTCTATCAGTGAGCGACTGATTTCATGGCCTATGGATACGTTGAAATAATGCCGATTATAAAGACCTGTTAGGGGGTCTATGGTCGATAGCGTTTCGAGTCGCTTTTTCACTTCTAGGTCTTGTGTAATGTCTGCAAAACGTAAGCTTCGTCCAACCAATACGCCACTGTCGTTTGAAAGAACGTGCGCGGCTACACTCAATGTTTTTTTACCGAACTGCATGTTGCGCGTTGCTGACTCCTGCGTTAAATCTGCAAACCAGTCTTTTATCGCGTCGCCATTTCCCAAACAGCCATCAAAATTCTGATCAATGAGTGCCGTCGCGTCGATTCCAAGAATGAGGCCTGCAGCAGGGTTTGCCAATGTAATTTTACCGCTGATGTCTGCACAGATGACGCCTTCCTGGTTGGTTTGAAGGATAGCGAGCAATTTCGTCCGTTCCTGTCCGATTGCTTCATTGGAACCTTCTATACGCTGAATCATGACGTTAAAATTGCGTGCGATATCGGAAATTTCATCCTGCCCATAAACCTTTGCGCGTAGGTGCAAAAATCCGTCGGCCACTCTTCGCATGGTTAGGTTCAGTTCATTTATCGGGTTGATCAAAGTTTGATAAATAGAGAATAGCACCGCGAGTGTAATGATAATGATCGAAACGATAAAAATAAGAATGGTGTTAAACCGAAAGTCTTTGGCGACCTGTTTAACCGCTGTTTGTGATATTGAAACCTTTAGCAGGCCACGAATTTCATGGTCATCGCCATGACAACTTTGGCAACGTTCTTGATTGATAATGGGTGCTAAGAACGTTAAACGTTCTTCGTTATTGACCAATTCATAGTATTTCACCATTTTCTGGGTCGCTAAAACCGCCTGTAGATTGCTGTCGTTTGGCTGAATGGATTGGAAGAAATCTTCTTTGTCACGGGGATAAAAACTGTCGTCTCCCGTTATGGAATTCACATTGTCGATGGTGATGTTATCTAAAAAGGCTTCGCTGCCATCGGTGCGCGCAATAGCGACATGGGCGATACCGGCAATGGACTTCAAACTCTCCGAATAATCGTGTGCAATATCGGCATAACCTGCAACCATGATCGACTGGAGATTCTCGATAACACTCTGTGTCACCAGTGTCATTGCATTTTCATTAGATGCAATGATCTCCTGCTCTTGGTTATCAACAAAAAGAACAAGCATAGGAAGCATACCCAACGTCATAACGACAATGATGGCAACAGTTAACTGTTTACTGATGTAAGGAAGCTTAGGTGTTTTTGTCACATTTCTATTCAATTTCAAAAAACTGTCTCTGATCATGTGTATGGGTGACAGATTACCTATAATAGCCCTTGATTTATATGTGTCTGGTCAATTAAGGAGTAACAATATGTATCGAAAAGTAACCGCCATCGTGCTGGGGTCAATTTTGCTCGCAGCGCCTGTCATTGCGGATGAAGCCTCAGATAAAGCGTTTAAAAATGCCGTATCTATGGCAAAGGCACGACAGGGATATATGCAGTTGCAGAATCAGCAGATGGCAGCGATGGCTGATGCCAGTGTTGGCAAGGCTGAGATTACAGCCGATGTCATCGTAAGTGCCCAGAATTTGGTTAACCTTACCCTCATGATGTCCGGTATTTTTGGTGAAGGCTCTGGGTTGGATGTTGTTGATTTTAGCAGAGCAATGCCAGAGTTGTGGACAAATGCTAGCGAACGCGACGCCTTGATTAACCGTTTGAATGGTCAGGCTATGCGACTGGCTGCAACTGCAGTTGAGGGTGATCCAACAGCGTTTCAGTCAGCATTCAAGCAGTTAAAAGGAACCTGTAATAAGTGTCATGAGACTTTCCGTGCTAAAACAGCACCACGTGACCTATAAGTGATCTCATGGGTGGTGAATGCCACCCATTTGTCACCCCTTCACAATTCCTGCCATTGCAGCATGCTGTTTAACTGATGTTGATAATCTTATGGCTTTGCAGTGTCAGTCGCCATTGCGGGTGCTTCAAGCAATAGGCAACGGCTGCCTGAGTGCCAGAAACATCAGTGGGTATGATGATGTGACTTTCGAAGGGATTCATTGGAGACAGATAACGGTAAGTTGCCTGAATATGATTCAGTGACTCTGGCAAACAATCCGCCTGTCGATACACCAATTTCAATTCATCACATTGGGTTACCACAACCTGACCCTTGCCCTTTGGGCTGACACAGATCCAATCAATACCTTCAGGAAGGGGCAGTGTGCCGTTGGTTTCAATGGCGATTTCAAATTGCGCCTGATGAAAGGCATCGATGAGCGCTGCGTCAAGCTGTAGTGCTGGCTCGCCGCCGGTGCAGATGACATAGGGTTTCACGTCGGTGTTTTCAGGCCACAGTTTGGTTACTGCAGTCGCCAGTGCTGCCGCGGTTTTAAATTTGGCACCGTTGAGCCCATTGGTTCCGACAAAATCTGTATCGCAAAAGGTGCAGATTGCCGTTGCACGGTGTTCAGCCTTTCCAGACCACAGGTTACAGCCTGAAAAACGCACGAAAATAGCAGGGCGTCCGGTTTGAGCGCCTTCTCCCTGGAGTGAATAAAACATTTCCTTTACGTGATACATCGTTGCAATCCAATGGTGATAATGTGCGCCATCATACAGAACCACAGCCTGGTCTCAAAATTGAGACCACCCTAAAATGTACGAAGCCAAATTCTAGCGACACTGGGTGCTGTAACCCCAGCGCAACATAGGGATTACCTTGCTTGGGGCGCTTGCCCATAACAGGGCTGATTTGCCGGATAATGCAGCTTGATCTCAACCGAAATCTTCGGATTATTGCCAAAACATAATATTGGCTATCTTATTGTTATTCGTACGGTTTTTGGTTGCGTTCAGCCGTTTAATTCTGCATAATCTCGCCCGATTTGCAGGTTCAACTGCCAGTTATGGTGGTCGGATCGGTTCTCTCGCAATAGCTATCTGCAAACCCCGCCAGGCCCGGAAGGGAGCAACGGTAGCAGGGACGTTATGTGCGGTGATGTAGCTGGTTCGATCGCCACCCATCTTTTGTTTTTCTTGTATTTTCCCACACTGTATTTCCCAAGCATAGACCAAGATGTCGGGTTGTCAGATCTGTATTTTTCAGGCTCTTAGAACGCATCTATGGTAGTGTTTTGCAAAGCCAGTGCTGAATCAGAAACAGCGCGCCCATATTCTGCTCTGAGATGAGACCCTTTCATTGACTCAGACAGACAGACTGCTAGCATAGCGGACACATACGTAATGACAGAATTATCATGAGCTATCAGGTATTAGCACGAAAGTGGCGTCCGAAAGCGTTCAGCGAAGTGATTGGGCAGCAGCATGTGTTGCAGGCGTTAATTAACGCTTTAAACAACAACAGACTGCATCATGCCTACTTATTTTCGGGTACCCGCGGTGTGGGTAAAACCACCTTGGCGCGTATTTTTGCGAAAAGCCTGAACTGTGATCTGGGCGTAACGAGTACACCCTGTGGTGTCTGTGGTCCCTGTGTTGCCATTGATGAGGGACGGTTTGTCGATTTGTTAGAGGTCGATGCTGCGTCACGCACCAAGGTTGAAGATACCCGAGAATTGCTCGAAAACGTGCAATATGCACCGTCACAGGGTCGCTATAAAGTCTACCTGATCGACGAAGTACACATGCTGTCGAATCACAGTTTTAACGCCCTGTTAAAGACCCTTGAAGAGCCACCTGAACACGTCAAATTTCTGTTGGCCACCACTGATCCACACAAATTGCCGGTTACCGTGCTGTCGCGTTGTTTGCAGCTCAATTTGATGAACATGACACCGGCCAATATCGTCGGCCATCTGGGCGATATTCTGTCCCAGGAACAGGTGACCTATACCCCAGAAGCACTGTGGCAATTGGCTCGAGCTGCCGATGGCAGTATGCGAGACGCCCTAAGTCTGACAGACCAAGCCATTGCCTATACCGATGGAGCCCTAACGGATAACGCTGTCAATGCGATGTTGGGTGGCCTAGACCGTGGACAGATTCTTTCCATACTGCAGTGTTTGACTGACCGCGACGCCACAGCCCTATTGGCACATATTGATGAAGCAGCGCGTTTTTCGCCTGATTTTCATCAGATGCTAACCGAGTTGATGGCAACGTTGCACCGGGTGGCCATTGCACAGATTTCTCCTGCCGCGCTTGAAAATAACTTTGGTGATAAAGCAGAGATATTGGAAATCGCACGTCGTAATACGGCAGAAGACATACAGCTTTTTTATCAAATTGGTATGCTGGCGCGGCGTGACCTACCGCATGCGCCCGATGCCCGAAGCGGTTTTGAAATGGCGCTGTTGCGTATGATGGTGTTTTCACCGGAACCGACAGAAGGCAGCTTACCACCCATGCCAGGTACGGGTGGTGATGCAGTTTCTTCTGCAGCCGACAGTACCACGACTGCCCCTGTTGCGCCGAGCGTTGTTGCCTCAGCCGTGGTACCAGAACCTGCGGTCGTGCAGACGCAAGCGCCCCAGGCTGTTATAGAAACCCCTGTTGCTGCAGAAATCCCTGTTATTGCAGCAAGCCCTGTTATTGCAGAAAGCCCTATCGTTGCAGACACGCCTGTTGCTGCAGAAACCTCGGTCGTAGCAGAAACCCCAGTCGTTGCAGACACGCCCTTGGTTGCAGAGACACCCGTAGTGGCAGATGCCGCTCAGGTTGCAGATACGCCACCGATGGCAGAAACATCAGTGGTTGTACAGGACAGCGCTATCGGCAATGACCAACAGCCACCTATGGCAGCCGCTCCAGAGATGACACCTCCCTGGGATGTGGGTGCCGATACCCTGGTACGGTCGCAACAGACCCCTGACCCTATTGCCTCTGGTCAGGATGTAGAACTGTCTGACCCGACCACGGACAACAACGATACCGCATTTCTGAATCTTTTTGAGTCGATGGACAGCGTTGCTGCTGATGAAGCCCTGGCGACTGAAGTGGCGGTCGATGTCGAAGCAGTAGAAGCAGCAGTCGCAGTAGCAGAAGCAGTCGATGACACTGCTGTCATGGACACAGCTGTCGTAGAAACACCCGTGACGATGATGTCCCTAACCGAAGCAGATTGGGCCCAGCAATTTTGGACCATCGGCCTAGACGGCATGACTGAAAGCATCTTTGGCAATGCCTGTTGGCAGTCCTATGAGTCGGGTAATTTGAACCTGCTTGTGGACCAGGACTACGAGGCACTGTTTAGCGATTCACACCGAGAAAAGCTGCTGGCCAAGTTGCAATCCATCGACGCACAATTGAAGCGTGTTGGGGTGTTGTTTGGCACGCCAGAAAAAGAAACCCCTTTTATGTTGCGGGCAAGAGTGCGGGAAGAGCAACGGACCGAAGCAGTGTCTCTGTTGCAGGCTGACCCCTTTGTTCGTCAGTTAGAATCTACCTTTGGTGCGCGGCTCGATGAATCGTCCGTAAAGCCAAGGTTGCACCAATAGACCGAGGAATATCACATGTTTAAAGGCAATATGGGCAATCTCATGAAGCAAGCCCAACAGATGCAAGACAATATGAAACGCGCGCAAGACGAAGTGGCGAAAATGGAAGTCACTGGTGTTTCTGGAGCAGGGCTGGTTGAGATCGTCATGACAGGTCGTCATGATGTGCGCTCGGTCAAATTAGACGACAGCCTGATGTCTGAAGACAAAGAATTGTTAGAAGATTTGGTAGCTGCAGCGGTTAATGATGCAGTCAGAAAAATCGAAGAAGCCAGCGCCAAGAAAATGGAATCAGCCACGGCTGGTATGCAGCTTCCGCCCGGCATGAAACTCCCATTCTAAGACGGTTTTTCTCGCTTAGAACGGAAAGTCGGAGCGCTGTTATTCTCAATCGGTTTGGCGGCGTAACCGCCAAATGCATTTCTATTCACAGCACCTAACAACACGGCAATTTTGGTATGTCCTATAGTCCACTTACAGAGCAACTCATTCAGGCGTTACGCGGACTGCCAGGTATTGGTATTCGCTCTGCGCAAAAAATGGCGCTGCACCTGTTGGAACGTGATCGAGAAGGCGCTGAACGTCTGTCTAAGGCGCTTGCTGAAGCCTTGGCATCTGTGGGTCACTGTGAACAATGTCGTATGCTGACCGAGCAGCCTCTCTGCCCAACCTGCAGCGATCCTGCGCGTGATTCTGCATTGCTCTGTGTTGTTGAGACACCGTCGGATGCGTCTGCTATCGAACGGGCAGGGGCATTTAACGGACGTTATTTTATATTGATGGGACACCTATCCCCCATCAATGGTGTCGGTCCCGAAGAGTTGGGGATTGACCAATTACGCGATAAAATCGCAAAAGGCGGCATTCAAGAAGTGATTATAGCGACCAATCCCACAGTAGAGGGAGAAGCAACAGCCCATTTTATTGGCAACGAGTTGCGGGCATTTGACGGGGTGCAGGTCACCCGTATTGCCCACGGTATTCCTACGGGCGGCTTTATCGAACAGGTAGACGGAAAAACGCTCTATCTGGCACTTCAAAGTCG
The DNA here is from genome assembly GCA_963925745.1 of uncultured Pseudomonadales bacterium. GTDB lineage: Bacteria > Pseudomonadota > Gammaproteobacteria > Pseudomonadales > Natronospirillaceae > CAJXZL01. The sequence continues at coordinate 4,510 of CAWUUZ010000277.1, read as the reverse complement.
AGCAAAAATGTCATGAATGCATCGATTGAATGGGTCAGTGACGACCACAGAGTAGCCGAATTGGTGGCGCAGTGGCGTACACAACCCTTCATTACTATCGACACAGAATTTGTGCGAACCAGCACCTTTTATCCCAAGGTTGGATTGTTTCAGGTAGCAGACGCGAATGGCTGTTATCTCGTTGATCCCTTGGCGCTAAAAGACCTTGGTCCTTTGCGCACGCTACTTGAAGATCCCGATACCATCAAGGTGATACATTCGGGTTCTGAAGACGCAGAAATTTTTCAATATTTTTTTAAAGCCCATACCCAGTCGGTATATGACTCTCAAATTGGCGCTGCCATGTTGGGGCAGGGCATGTCGATAGGCTATGCCAACCTTGTCATGTTGGAACTGCATATTGACGTACCCAAGGAAGAAACACGGTCCGATTGGCTACAAAGGCCACTCAGTGAGGCGCAGTGCCGTTATGCTGCCCTAGACGTCTTTTATCTGTACGATATTTATCAAAAACAGGCGGCCCGATTGGCAGAGTCGAATCGCCACGCTTGGGTGATGGAAGACAGTAACCGCATGATATCGGCGGCCATGCCCAGTGATGTCATGGACTACTATTTGAAAATTCGCCTTGCATGGCAATTGCGGGGCGAAAAACTGTGGTTGCTACAGCAGTTAGCGGCTTGGCGCGAGAATCATGTCGCACAGGTGGATATTCCGCGGTCGCGCTTTATCAAGGACGCTGTTCTTGCTGAAATTGCCCAGTTGCGTCCTACAACGCTAAACCAGTTACACCAGGTTTCAGACCTGCACCACAGAGTCGTGAAGCAGTATGGTGCTGACATATTGGCGCTGTCACAGCAGTCGGTCGATATTCCCCGCACCCAGTATCCAGAGCGCATTATGGGTCCTTTCAAAAAGGAGGCCAGTAAGGTGTTGCACAGTTTGCGCGCATTTCTGGAAACCATCTGCGAACAGGAGAACATCCCTGTCGGCTTGGTGTCTCGGAAAAAATATTTGGAGCAGCTGATAAACAGTGGACTCTATTCAGGCACCTATAGCCTGCCAGATTATTTTTGTGGATGGCGCCGCCATCTGGTAGGTGAGCCCCTGTTGGCGCACCTGCATACCTTGGATCGGGGCAGTAAGGATGATTCATTAGCATGAAAAAAATGGTCAGTATTTTTAAATCGCCCAAAATCGATGAGATGTATGTCTATGTGTTACGTCAGGATGGGTTAAAGAAGGTGCCCGAAGTCCTGCTCGAAAAATTTGGCACCCCCATTCATGTCTCAGATATGATTTTGACACCAGAGCGTAAACTGGCTCGTGCTGAAGCCCCACGTGTGCTGGCACAGATCGAAGAAAATGGCTTTTATTTACAGATGCCGCCAAAGCGGGAAGATTACCTCCTGTCGTTGTTCAAAGATCCTTCCGACCGCTACAAGGGTATGGCGTAATGGCAGATCTACCCTATTGGAAAACCCTAACGCTCGCAGAGATGTCCAAGGAACAGTGGGAAGGGTTGTGCGATGGTTGCGCCCGATGCTGTTTGCAAAAGCTGCAGGACGACGAGACCGATGAAATACACTATACCCGTGTGGTGTGCCACTATTTAAAGGACGATGGTCAGTGCAGCTGCTATGCCGACCGACAAAAATATGTCCCCAACTGTGTGTGGCTAACACCCGAAGACACCAAGAGTTTTCATTGGTTGCCCAACACCTGTGCATACCGTTTGGTGGCTCAGGGAGACGACCTGCCTGATTGGCATCCCCTGGTATCTGGAAAGCAGCAGACGGTTATCACCGCAGGTATTTCTGTGCTGCGCCAAGATTTGATTCCAGATGACCAAATTGACGAAAAACATTGGCAAGACCATTTAATTGATTGGGTGCAGTATGACTGACGGTTCCATTATTAATGCAGGGTATTACCAACTCGCGTGGCTGGTGTATGGTGTCTCTGCCCTTGGATTGATGCTGGTATTTTGGCGCATTGTGCGACGATTTCATTCACCGGATGTGCGTTGGTATCTGATGTCTGTTTTGGCCGTCGGAATGGCAGTGCCTAGCTGGGAGCAGGGCGAACATGCCTATACCGCTCCTGCAATTTTGGTGGGTGCCTTTGACTTTCTCGATGGCTTAGACAAGGGTTTACCCGCAGCCATTGAAAAGGCAACCGAGAGTCTGTGGCCCATTGCCGGCTTTATTCTGGTTGCAACCTTTGTACTCATCATAAGACGGCTATTTTTTCGTATTCGATAAACCCGCTAACCCAATATCAACCAAAAAAGCCACTGAACCACAGGGCCGCCTCAGGCCCACATCATGCCATTTATATCCCTGCGGGGTTGTCACGAAGCGACAGCGGCCTTTCTAAAGGTGTCAGATTGCGACAACAGCATACCGCCCAGCATCAACAGACAGCCAAACAGCTCGCGTTCGTTGAGAAATTCTTGTAAAAATAGCCAACCCCCAATCGCTGCAAAAACCGTTTCCATACTCAACAAAACAGCTGCATGTGCGGGTGGCGCAACCCGTTGTCCCAAGATCTGCAAGGTAAAGGCAATGCCCACCGATCCGATACCTGCAAAGAGCAGTGGCCCGATGGTTACGCTGATCTGTGACCACAGCAAAATCTCAAAATTGAAGGCTGCAATAAAACTCAGCACCATACAGACGGTGATTTGGACAAAGGAGAGTTTGAAGGGACTCAGGTGGCGTCCCCAATGGAACACAGCGAGTACATGACCGGCCCAAAATAAAGACCCAATCAATTCCAATACATCACCCTTGTTGATATCAAAGGCGGCATTGATGCTGAGAAAATACAGACCGATCACCGCCAGCCCTGCACCTACCCAAGTCAAAAAAGCGGTTTTCTCACCTAAAAAATAGATGCCCAGAATCGGCACCAAAACCACATACAACCCCGTAATAAAAGCCGCTTTACCCGCGGTGGTATATTGAATACCAATCTGTTGTAAGGATGAACCTGCAAATAAAAACAAACCACAAACCACACCTGCTTTCATCAGACTCGCCACACTGTCATCTTTATGGGCACGTTCAATCTCACTGTTCCTCATGAGCCAGATAACCGGCAATAACGACAAGGCTGCGAGAAGAAATCGCACCGCATTAAAGCCATAGGGCTGCATGGTTTCCATGCCCATGCGTTGGGACACAAAGGAAAAACCCCAAATGATGGCGGTGATTAGCAGGTAGATATCGGCTCTTATTTTTTCAGTTTTCATCCCAGAATATCCTAATGGTGGCGCATTGCTGTTGCCGTATGCGAAAGGTTACAGGCGTGACGGTGAGCTAGGCGACTAAGGCTGTTTGATCTTTTTGTTTGGCAAATATTTAGGCGATACTAGGGCACAGGTTCAGCGTCATGCTGCACGTTTCACTGCAAAAATTCAATACGCATAAAGTGCCATGTTGCCCAACACCAAAGTTGACTAAACTGATGCCCAATTGCGCAGTTGCCCAATTGCACAATGTTACGATCGATGTCACTGACTGTGACAATGAATAGGGTAAGCTAACGTCATTCAGCTATGTCGTCTTTGCGATAGGCTAGGTCATAACCCAAAGGAGGGCACAGGATGGATATTTCTGGCAAGGTGATTGTGATTACCGGTGCTGGCCGTGGTTTGGGTTTGGCAATGGCACAGCATTTAGATGCACGTGGCGCTCGGTTGGCGTTGGTCGACGTGCAGGGTGATGCCGTGGTGAGTGTTGCGGCCACCATGAAAGATGCCAAGGGTTACCATGCTGATATCAGCGACGAAGCTGCCGTTATGGCGCTGTTTGAGCAGATTGTGTCTGATTTTGGCGCTCTAGATGGCTTGGTCAATAATGCCGGTATCTTGCAGGATGGATTGCTTGTTCGCGAGAAAGATGGGGTGATAGAGCGTTTGCCACTGCAGCAATGGCAACAGGTCATTAATGTGAATTTAACGGGTGTTTTTCTCTGTGGTCGCGAAGCAGCTGCCCAGATGATCGCCCTTAAAACACCGGGTGTTATTGTGAACATATCCAGTATCAGCCGCGCCGGTAACTTTGGGCAAACCAATTACAGTGCAGCCAAAGCGGGTGTGGCCGCAATGACTGTTACCTGGGCAAAGGAATTGGCCCGTTATCAGATTCGATGTGCTGCTGTTGCACCCGGTTTTATTGAAACCGATATGACAGCTCAGATGCCAGAAGCTGCCATTGCTCAGGCAACGGCGGCTGTGCCGTTAAAACGGATGGGAACGCCTGACGAGGTTGCACAGTCAGTGCGTTTTATTTTTGAAAACGATTATTTTACCGGTCGTATAATTGAAACCGATGGAGGTCTACGGATATGAGTCAAGAGATTGTTATTGTTGCTGCTAAGCGCACCCCAATGGGTGGTTTTCAAGGTTCGCTGTCTACTGTGACAGCACCAGAGTTCGGTGCTCAGGCAATCAAGGGTGCCCTTGAATCGGCAGGTTTGTCTGCTGACAAAGTGGATGAAGTGT
>CAWUUZ010000276.1:0-11250 GCA_963925745.1 uncultured Pseudomonadales bacterium | reverse complement strand
GCCAGGGTCAAGGCGCTCGACGGTGTGAGCTTCACGCTAGAAGCAGGCAAAACATTGGCTGTTGTGGGCGAATCCGGGTGTGGAAAATCAACCCTTGCAAAGCTCCTGACACTTATCGAAACACCCACCGAGGGTGGTTTGCATTTTGATGGTGTCTTTAAAGATGTTCACCTGCCTGAGGTTGTCAAAACCCTGCGTCAGCAGGTGCAAATCATCTTTCAAAACCCCTATGGCTCTTTGAACCCACGCAAAAAGGTAGGCTCCATCTTAGAAGAGCCCCTGATTATCAATACCAAGCTGTCGGCAGCAGAACGCAAGGTAATGGCCCACAAGATGCTCGAAAAAGTGGGACTGCGCCCTGAACATTACCAGCGCTATCCCCACATGTTTTCGGGTGGTCAACGCCAGCGTATTGCCATAGCGCGCGGGTTGATGCTCAACCCCAAGATCCTGATAGCGGATGAGCCCGTATCCGCCTTGGATGTGTCGGTACAGGCGCAGGTATTAAACCTGCTGATGGACTTACAGGAAGAATTACAGCTGGCCTATATTTTTATCAGCCACGACCTGTCCATTGTCGAGCACATTGCCGATGACGTTCTGGTGATGTATTTGGGGAAGGTGGTCGAATATACCGACAAAGAAACCCTGTTTAAGGCACCCAGGCATCCCTATACCCGTGCACTGCTGTCGAGCACACCGCGTATCCGACCTGAACAGCGCATGGAGAGAATACAACTCAAGGGAGAAATGCCCTCACCCATCGATCCACCTTCTGGCTGTGCCTTTCACACCCGTTGTCAGTTTCAAAATGACCGCTGCCGTCAGGAAGCGCCTGAATTAATCACGACCGATGGCGCACAGGTTGCCTGTCATGCCGTGGTTGAAAAGCGCCTACCTTATTTGTAATGCCTCTGGGCCAGACCTGCATTTTTAGTGCAATACGGCCCTTTTTCCCTCATTATTCACCGCATCCTAACGACTGAGTCAGCCTAATTGTATGAAATATGACGATTTGAGAGATTTTATGGCGGCCCTTGAAACGCGCGGAGAATTGGTGCGTATTCAGGCTGAAGTAGACCCTGTGCTTGAAATGACCGAGATCTGCGATCGGGTGCTACGCGCCGGTGGACCCGCGCTGTTGTTTGAGAATCCGAAGGGCAAAAAAATGCCGGTTCTCGCCAACCTGTTTGGTACCACCCACCGTGTCGCACTGGGCATGGGCGCAGAGAGTACCGAAAAACTGCGTGAAATTGGTGAACTCTTGGCCTTTCTTAAGGAGCCAGAACCGCCAAAAGGCATGAAAGATGCCTGGGCCAAACTGCCCATTTTTAAGCAGGTGCTGAATATGGCGCCCAAGGAAGTCAGTAAAGGCGTTTGCCAGACCCTGGTGTTTCGGGGTGACGAGGTCGACCTTAACGACATCCCCATTCAAATCTGCTGGCCCGAAGACGCTGGTCCCCTGCTCACCTGGGGATTGGTCATTACCAAGGGTCCACTCAAAGACCGTCACAATCTGGGTATTTACCGACAGCAGCAAATTGGCAAAAACAAATTGATCATGCGCTGGCTTAGCCACCGTGGCGGCGCCCTCGATTTGAAAGAATGGCAAGCAGCCCATCCGGGTGAACCCTTCCCTGTGAGTGTCGCACTCGGTGCCGATCCAGCAACCATCTTGGCTGCCGTAACGCCAGTACCCGATACCCTGTCAGAATATGCCTTTGCGGGTTTGTTGCGTGGCCAAAAGACAGAGCTGACCAAAAGCCTGAGCAACGATCTGATGGTGCCTGCGCGCGCGGAAATCATTCTGGAAGGCTTTATCTATCCTGATGAGTTTGCGGCAGAAGGCCCCTTTGGCGATCACACCGGTTACTACAATGAAGTGGATGAGTTTCCCGTATTTACGGTTGAAACCATGACCATGCGGAAGGATGCGATCTATCACTCCACCTATACTGGCCGTCCACCCGATGAACCGGCCGTTTTGGGTGTCGCCCTAAACGAAGTCTTTGTGCCCATCTTGAAACGTCAGTTTCCCGAAATCGTGGACTTTTATTTGCCACCCGAAGGCTGTTCCTATCGTCTGGCAGTTGTCACCATCAACAAACAATATCCTGGCCATGCCAAGCGCGTGATGCTCGGTATCTGGTCATTTTTGCGCCAATTTATGTATACCAAATTTGTCATTGTCTGCGATGCCGATATCAATGCACGGGATTGGAATGACGTCATCTGGGCGATCACCACCCGAATGGATCCGAGCCGCGATACCGTATTGATTGAAAATACGCCGATTGATTATTTGGACTTTGCATCACCTGTATCGGGCCTTGGCTCAAAAATGGGTATGGATGCGACCAACAAATGGCCTGGCGAAACCACCAGAGAATGGGGCAAACCCATTGAAAAAGACCCGCACGTCGTAGCCCGCGTCGATAAACTCTGGGAAAGCCTCAATATTGGACCCAACCCAAACAGTGTTAAAAAGGATCTCTATTGAAAACGGTTAATTGCGTCATTGCAGCCACGCAACGCATCAATCACGAAATTGTTCAGGTACGTCTGCTGATGCCAGAAGCGATACCCTTTCTGGCAGGGCAATATGCGGAACTACAGATCCCCGGCGAAGCCTATTGCTATTTTAGCCTCGCCAATGCACCCGGCACCTGTGACCTAGAGTTGCATGTTCAGCTGTCTGACAGTGAGTCTTCGTCATCACGCATCGTTGATTGGCTGTTAGACAATACATCCGTTGACGTTACCCTGCCGCTGGGAAACTGCACCTTGGAATCCTTGCCAACCGAGTTGGGGCCGCTGTTGTTGATTGCTGCTGGCACGGGCTTTAGCCAGATTAAGGCGGTCGGAGAGTGTTTGATGCGCCAGACGCTACAACGTCCGGTCCACCTCTACTGGAGCGCACGAACGGTGTCTGGTTTGTATATGGCAGATTTGCCAGAAGCCTGGCATCGCTTGGACCGAAATTTTCACTTTAGTGCCATTATCTCCGAGCACAATGACTGGCAGGACAAACAGTCTTTGATGGTCAATGCCATATTGGAAGATTTTGAAACGCTAGAGCAGTGTCAGGCCATCACCTGCGGCTCGCCCGCCATGGTCTATGCGACACTAGACGGACTGATCGAACATGGTTTCAGACCAGAACAGATGGTCAGTGATGTGTTTGATTATGCGCCGAGAGAACTGCCGCTGTAACGCTGGGTCCTAGAGGGACCCACGGACTTCATGTACGCATTTTTCGATATAGGACAGATCTGGAATGATGCTTGTGCCCTGAGGGCTGTTGACCACCATCTGTACTGACGGCACCTTTTCAACATCAACCAATTCCGTAATGACCTCATTTTCTACCCGCATCATCCGCGGCATGCTTTGGATGATCATGCCAAAGAAGTCCAGATCCTGAAACTGGCCGCTGCCATTGAAGATCACGATACGTGCTTTGTCTGAATGCCCACCCATCTCGCTGTCATTGAGGCGTTCAAAAGACAGGATAGGCACCTGCTCTCCACGCCATTCCAAATGCCCCAAATACCAGTTAGGGACATCAACCACAGCCATGATTGGCTCCCATGAAATCACTTCAGCAACCGCGACGTTTGGCAGAATTAATTGCATCTCATGCATCGGTAAGACGAAACAGGGAATAGCGACGCTGCTAGGCTTGGTTTGTTCTGTCATGTTAGGAACCCATTTTAAATGCGGCGGTTTGCGCTGCGTTCTGTTCGCTCAGCTGCAGCAACAATTGCTGTGCCAAACCCTCAGGTGTATCTCGGTAACTCACACAACCCGCTTCAGCTGCAGAATCCGGCATTGAAGACTGGATGGCACTCTCGGTCGCTTGGCTCCAAATTTGGCCGCCCGACTCCTGTATAATCTTTGCCCCTAAGGTCCCGTCACTGCCCATGCCGCTAAAGACAATCAGATTGGTTTTGGCACCAAAGCGCGCAACCACATTTTGAACCAGATGGTCGATACTGGGCCCATAGGGACCTGACCAGCCATTTTCTTTAACCTCTACCCGCTGTGTGTGGGTAAAGCCAATTTCATGATCAACAGGTACAACCAACACCCTGCCGTTTTCGATTCGATCACCCTGGGTGGCAAGTTTCATACCCAATGCGGTGTGTCGGCCCAGCGATTTTACCAAGGCGTCCACATGGGCACCATCAATATGCTGGGCATACAAAAACGCCGCAGGAATGCCGGCTGGCAAGGAATCAAAGAAAGCCTTTACCGGTTTGGGGCCACCCAATGAGGCTGCAACAATCCAGATTTGATCCACTGCCTGTTGCTTAGACGGGTCAATACTGTCTGGCAAGGGGATAACCTGAGTGGGCTTGGGCAAGGCACTTAAATCGGTAAAATCGACCTGGGGTGCAACAGTCGCTTTAATCGGGGGTGATAACTCGGATAGCTTGGTTATCAGTCGGCGACGCCAGCCGCTATAGTCTTCTGACTGACGGTCAGGAGAAATACCCTCACCAAAGAATAACGGTGCAACCGCATGGTCAAGCAGTTGGTGTAGAAAGCTATCGCTAACGTCATCATCCATGATGTCTACCACCCACATACTGATGGTCTCACTCTGCAACAGGACTGGGTTCAGTTTGCTCGGATGGAGGTTGATACCCACTTCATAGCCAGCTTCACACAGCACCGCATCCAGCAAATGTTGCTGTAACAGTGAATCTGAAATGACGCCGACCCGAACAGTCTGATGCATGATCATTCAGCCCTTTGCGCTTCGATCAATTGTTTGATCTTTTCCAGCAAGGGGCCTTCTTGGAAGGGTTTACCCATATAGGCATTCACACCAATGCTCATTGCCCGCTCGCGGTGTTTGTCACCGGTACGTGAGGTAATCATAATGATGGGAATATCTTTCAAATTGGGATCGTGTCTCACCCGCTTGGCCACTTCAAAACCATCCATGCGTGGCATCTCAATGTCGAGCAAAATCAAATCGGGTACATATTCCTGCAGCAACAGGATGGCATCTGCGCCATCTTTTGCAGTCTTTGGCTCCATACCATTACGCTCTAACAGTCGGGAGGTTACCTTTCGCACCGTTACCGAATCGTCAACGATGAGTACTTTATTCACCCGTTTGTCGTGTTTGAGCGCGGCCTTGGCTCGGACGGTGTTCTTCTGCTCAATGGTCATGTCTGAACGCAACATAGAGACCAAATCGAGAATAACCACAACGCTACCATCACCCAGGATGGTGGCACCACTCAGGGAACGCACGTTTGCGAATTGTGGCCCGAGCGACTTAATTACGATCTCTTTTGAACCGAGCAAACTGTCTACGAAAAAGGCAATCGACTCTTTTCCTTGAGACTGCTTGGCCAAAATCAAGGGAATGGCAAGGCCTTCACTCTGGTAGCCTGCGGCGCGAGTCGTACCCAACAATTCGCCGAGATACTGCACCCGATAATCCACACCGGCATAATGGTACAGGGGTGCGTCTGGTGAGGCGTATACACCGACATCACTGGCTTGCATACGAACGATACCGTCGATGGAATCCAGCGGAATGGCATATAGATCGTCGCCGAGGTTTACCATCAAGGCGCGGCTAACCGACACGTTTACCGGTAGTCGAATCACAAACTTGGTACCCTGTCCTACCTCGGTGTCGATATTGATCGTGCCACCCAAAGAGCGGACTTCGGTGTGTACAACATCCATACCCACGCCACGTCCAGAGATCTGTGTCACCCGGTCTGTCGTACTGAATCCCGATGACAGTATGAACTGGAGTACCTGCTGGTCGGTAATCTCTTGCGTGGCTGTGATCAGCCCCCGCTCAATCGCTTTTTTACGTACCCTACCAATGTTGATGCCAGCACCATCGTCAGCAATGGTAATAATGGCTTCGCCACCTTCTCGCGACAGGGTCAGATCAATACGGCCCTTGGCATTCTTGCCATCCTTCTTACGGTCCGATGGCAGTTCAATGCCGTGGTCGACCGCATTTCTCAGAATATGTTCGAGTGGAGAAACCATGTGTTCTAGAACGGTACGGTCTAGCTCAGCGTCGGCCTGATGAATGATCAAATCGACGTTCTTGGAAGTCTCGTCTGAAATCTGCCGCACAATTCTGCGTAGGCGTGGTACCAATCGGTTAAAGGGTACCATTCGGGTTTGCATCAAACCTTCGTGTAATTGGGTATTGATGCGTGCTTGCTGCAACAAAATAGTTTCTGCATCACGTGTCTTGTCCGTCAAGCTGCCCTTGAAATCATACAAATCTGATGCGGCTTCCATGAGGGAGCGCGACAGCTGTTGAATGGCTGAGTAGCGGTCCATCTCTAGGGGATCAAAATCGACATAATTGGATTCTTCCGCCCGTTCTTGACGGAAATGCATCTGGGCTTCGGTTTCAATATCCAGTCGACGCACCTGGTCACGCAAGCGGTCAATGGTGGACTCCATATCGACCAGAGTGTAACCAAAATCACTGACTTCCTGTTCAAGACGTGAGCGGGTAATTGAGGTTTCACCTGCCAAGTTGACTAGGTTCTCAAGTAAGCTTGCACTTACTTTAACGGTTTCCTGTGGCTGGTTTCCACGCGCTCTTTTACGTGCCTCGCGCGCGCTTCTGTTGGCTGCAGCTCTGGTTGCACCGTCACGGTCCACGCCATCATCATAGGGTTCCACCTGCTCGGGCAGTGTGATGACGTCTGTGCGTTCCTGTGGGGTTTCTTCTACAACAGGGACTTCAACCTGTGCGGCTCCTGACATGCCACTTTCTAACTGCTCAAGGCCAAAAACCAACTCATCGTTGAGGCGGATAATTTCCTTAAAGAATGCTTCTCCTGGCTTGGTGTGCTCGCGAAGATAATGAATCACATAGGTTTCAAATTCATGGCTCTTATCGCCCAGTGCTGTCAGTTTTGCTAATCGTGCGCCACCCTTTAGGGTATGTAAAACGCGCTTGAGACTGTCACCCAGCTCATCGCTGACCGGTGATTCACGCCATGCATGGATATGGCTGTCTAGGTCATGAAGCAGTTCATTCGCTTCATCCAAAAAGATTTCCAAAATATCGGGATCAACATCGTCGTCCGGATTGATTGCCCACTTAGCTAGTTCTTCGACGGGTTGTTGCTCAGGTGCTGACGCGACAGGTTCTAGAATCGGGCTATTTTCTGCCACAGCTTCTGCTACATCTTCAACGACGTCGTCAACCACGCCTTCAACGACATCTTCAAATGCGGCATCCTTGATCTCGCCCGAGACCAGCGTCTGCGCATCATCAATAACCGCTTCTGAGACCAGATCACCAGGAAGAATATCGTCCGCTGCATCGCCACTGATGATATCGTCAAAACGGCCCGTTGCGTCAAAGGTGATCGGGCCATCTTCGTCGCTGTCGTCGCCTGATAAGGCGTCACTGCCCAGGATGCGTTGCAGGTCGTCTAGTCCTTCGATGTCCTGACCTTGATCGTGGTCCTGTTGCCAGAGGCGATGAACAAATCCGGTAATAACACCTATCTGTTTACCCGCATGACGGCATCGTCCTTCGTTGATAACGTCATGGACCATATCGTTCAGGGTGTCATGGCAGGCTTCTACGATGGCAAACATCTCAGAACTGGCTTTAAAACGCCCCTCATACAAACCTTCATACAGGGTTTCCAGTTCATGACTGAGGTCGCCCAATGGACCAACACCGGCCATGCGGGCGCCGCCTTTTAAGGTATGCAGACTGCGTTGTAAGGCACCGATGACTTTGTGCCCTGAAGGTTCAGATGTCCACTGCTGGTAATCTAATTGAATCGCTTCAAGAATATCCTGGGCTTCATCTAAAAATATCTCGAGCAAATCTGGGTCTGTATCGATGACAACCCATTCTGCACTGCCACCGGTGACAGTGGCGCTATCAAGGTCAGATACCGCTTTGGCTTCCGCTTCCGCCTTGTCAGCGGCAAGTTGATTTTCAAGTTCAAACAGCCTCGCTTGATTTTCAAGCAGCTGTGTTTCAACCGTGGTCGAGAACTGCAGACTTTGACCTGCTGCTAGCCGGTCAATCATGTTGATTAACTGTTCTTGAGCCTCTAGGGCTACGGCATAGCAGCCATCGTCAATCGGTGCCTGTGTCGCATTTAAATTGTGGTAAAACTCGATCAGGGCATCACTTAGCTGAGATATGGGTCTCAACCTGATTCTGTCTGCTGACACGGCCAAACCGTGTAATCCACGGGTGAGCGTATCAATATCTTCCGCCGAGTGCCCGTTGTCCTTCCAGCCACTGACGATCTGTTCTGCATCAAGAATGATGTCCATATTGGCGGACATAAACAGACTCATGACATCAAGTTCGTCATCAGCATCATCGTTGGCTTCAAACAGACTCAGCTTGTGTTGGTGGGCAACATAGATCTGCGCCAAACAATTCTGGCATTCACGGCTTTGTTCATCATCTGAGGGCTGGTCCAGCGCCTGTCGAACAAAGGCGACCAGATGCGTCAAACAGTCGGCTATCTCAGTATCCATAGCCAAATTGCGTGAAATGCAGTCTTTCACCAGCAGCTCTGCCGCCATGGCAACCTGTGCAATCTCGATAAAATTGGCAGCCTGTGCCGATCCATAAATGGTATTCAGGGTGTTTTGAAGAGAACTCTTGATCTTGATAGCGGTATCAGAGGTACCATTCGCAGCAGCAACCGCTGCGACGCGGGAAAGGTGAATCTCAAGCTCGCCTTTGAAAATGGAGACCAATGATGCATCCAATTCATCAATGTCCACCTCGGCACTTGCCTCAGCATCACCCGCCGCGGCATCGACATTTTCGACAACAGCGTTATCTTCATCTACGGTATCGAGCGTTAGAATACTATCTGCTGTCAGGTCATCTGTTGTCAGGTCATCTGCTGTCAACGTTATGCCGTCAGCGTCATCCTGCTGATAGTCGTCATCACCCAGCAGACGGGCGGTTAATTCTTCGTCCCAATCTGCAGACTCATCATCCAAAACAAGGTCTTCAGATACGCTTAGGGTTGGTATCTCTGCATCCGTCTCAATGGCCGGTGCATCAGTACTGTCGTCGTCACCAGCCACTGGTAGCGCAACAATTTCTGTATCTAGATCTGGGTCTGCGGCGTCATCAGTTTCTAAGCTGAGGTCCGGTTCCACCACATCGGTTGCTTCTGATGCAACATCAATGTCTGCGTCAGACGTCGCCAACAGGTCGATATCGTCGAGGCTGTCTTCATCGACCGCAACCGTTTCAACACTGTCAATCGCATCCGCTTCCACCACATCGGTTGCTTCTAATGCAACAGCAATGTCCGCGTCAGACGTCGCCAACAGGTCCATCTCGTCGAGGCTGTCTTCATCGACCGCAACCGTTTCAACACTGTCAGTCGCATCCGCTTCAGCATCGATCCACTGATTTGCCGACAGGGCATGGGCTTTTTCGATGAACTGGTCCACTTCTGGTCGGTCTACAGAACGCTGTAAGCGGAAATCCTCAATGAGATCAGGAATCAGCTTAACCGATTCGGTCATCAGCGCCATCATGGCATCGCTGCGATTGATGCTACGATCGAGCAATCGGTTCAGCATGTTCTCAATGGCCCAGGCAAGCTCACCTACCACCAAAGCACCGACCATGCGGCCACTGCCTTTGAGTGTGTGAAAAGCCCGCCTAAAATCTGCCTGTGACTCGGCTGCTATTTCATTGACAACAAATTGCGGCAATGTTTCTTGAATGATAGCGAGCACCTCGCCCGCCTCTTCCAAGAAAATCTCAATGATTTCATCATCAATAAGATTGGAATCTGATTCTTCGGTCTCTTCGGATTCTTCGGATTCTTCGGATTTTTCGGATTCTTCGGTCTCTTCAGGCGCAATGGCTTCGGTAGGAGCCTCAAGTGCTGGACCTGCATCACTGGCATCAGACTGCCATTCGACCGTTAACGCGCTGTCTTCCTCTGCATTTTCTGCTTCAGCAGCATCCGCTTCTGAAAGGGTTACTTCTACCGGGGCATAGTCAACCGTGGTGCCTTCATCTGCAGCTTCGTGCGCTGACAACGCTTCAGGAACATCTGCTTCTGAAATGGTTACGTCGACACGGGCATAGTCAACCGTGGTGCCTTCATCAGCAGCTTTGTGCGCTGACACCGCTTCAGGAACATCTGCTTCTGAAAGGGTTACTTCGACCGGGCTGTAGTCAACCGAGCCTTCTTCCGCAGCAATGTCATCTTGAGTAGGCTTATCTGCAGCGCCTGCATCTGCTTCTGGCTCTAAGCTGATGTCTGTGGTCGCTTTAGATAGGGTTTCATCTGCTACCGTTATTTCTGCTACATCACCCGGATCCACCGTTGCAACGTCAGTGACTTCTTCGGGGGTAATTTCTTCGGCTTCAACGTCTAGAACGGCTTTTTCTGCCGCCTCATCTGCTGCAACGTTTTGTACGGCGGCTTCTTCACGCTCAGTGGCAGCCTGACGCTGATCCCAGTTATCCGCTAGGCGATAGCCCAACTTTTCGATGCTGGATTCAGCCTGTTCAAGCCACTTTTCACTGGTGTGTTCACCGTCTTGGGTGATGCGCTCTAGGTAATACTCAACGCCCATAAGACCGTCGGCAAGGATATCGAGCTCGTCCCAGTCGGGTTTGTGTTTTTGGTCTATGAGCTTTTCATTAACATACTGCACACAGGCCAACAGGACGCAGGATGCTTTCTCGAGATGAATCATGTGCAAACCACCCGATATGGTGGTGAGCAAATTGGGTACCTGACGCAAAAACTTCTGGTCAAATTGGCCGCTGATAAAATCTGTGATGGCATCTTTGCTTTGTTCTAAGCCATTACGGGCTTCGTGAATCACCGCCTCAAATGCACCCTCGAGACGCGGTGATGCGGCATCATCAAGACCATAGATGCCTTTGCGGGTAAGGGAGCTCGACAGCGACGCTTCGACATACAGTAAGGCGCCCGCAACATCCATCAGGACGCTGTCATTGGGCATCACATCTGAAACGATGATGCTGTTGATAACGGCCATTTGTTCTTGAAGTATGCGCTGAGGCACCTTCAGTCCAACGACGCCCATGGTGTCGGCAATGTATTTTATGCTGGGCACCAAACTCGCCAAACTTTGCAATTCATAGACCTTGCCGCGAACCATGATATCGAGGCTGTCCTTGACCTGAACGAGCTCATCTAGCAATGCTTGGACGACAGACGTCATGGTCTCTTTGTCAGGGGCACCCATGCC
>CAWUUZ010000275.1:0-5980 GCA_963925745.1 uncultured Pseudomonadales bacterium | reverse complement strand
GAGATTCCCAACTTTCCATTTTGACGCGTTCCTGTTGGGTGGCACGCTCGGCAGCCGAACGGTCAGAGGTCGCATCCAAGGCGGTAGAAAAGTCAGCCGCCTCGGCGCAGACCGAAATGACATCACGGTAGCCTGTTAAAGCGGGAAAGTCGGTGCTTAAAACGGCTGTACCAGAGGCCAAATACTCTCTCAATTTTAGCGGATTACAGGCCCGGATCTGTGCATTGTCATGGAAGGGCAGCAATGCAGCCTGCCAATGTTGCACATAACCTGGCAATTCATGGTGTCCTCTGGGTCCCATAAAAAAGACATTGTCCAATGCAGTGAGTGGCGAAATGTCAGTGCGAATATCGCCTACCAGACAAAAATTCCAGTCAGTACGCTTTTTCGCGAGTGCTGCAAGCAACGCAATATTGACCCAGTCTGAAATGCTGCCATAAAAGCCAGCAATGGGTTTTCCCTGTGGTAAATCTGCAGCGGCGGCGGTTGGGGTGCTAAAGAGGTCAAAATCGACACCGTGGGCTAAAACCTTGGTTTTTGCTTCAGGGAATCGCGATGCCAAGGCAGGGCTTGCGGCCAGAACCAAATCTGCGCGATTGACCAATTCCGCTTCCAATTTGAGTACGGGTTCGTGGTCGACACCTGCCAAGCCACCAAAATCGTCACCGCAATAGTAGACCACCAAATACTCATCGAGCTGTCCGATTAAATCCACGGCAACCGGCAGCGAGATCCACAAAATGGGCTTACGAATATCTAACGCATGGCAGCGGCTTCTTATCCGTGCACTTAAAATCGATCTGTTGTACCAACGCGCAATGGAATTTCCGGGCAATGGAATGTTGCGGGGTTCTAAAATGTGGGGCTGCGGAAGGCGGTTTTTGACAGCGGGATGGGCGCTGTTGGACTTTGTTCCCACAAGTTTCTGCCAGATGCGCTTTAGGTCGGCACTATTGACCCGCGGGCGCCTAAGACCCATAGAGTTTACCCAAAGGATGGTGCGGGTTTGACCCAGCCTGCCAATGATGTGTTGGGTGCTGCTGGGGTGTCGTCCCCAATCTTCACCAGAAACGACAATGGGTCTCTCATTCATACGCCAGCCTCTATCGTTCGCAGTACACGAGCGGGTGATCCCGCTGCAAGAACGCCTGCAGGGAGGTCTTTGGTCACAATGCTGCCTGCTGCTACTACGGTGCCCTTTCCGATGCGGACGCCGGACATGACTTTCACGCCGGTACCAAGCCACACATCGTCTTCCAAAATAATGGCGCCGATTTGGTCTTCAGTGTCTGGCAGCCCATTGGCACGATCAAGGGCGTTGAGGGGGTGTCCTGCATAGCCTGCCAAGAATGCGCTGCCGGCTATTCTCACGTTGTCGCCGAGAATCACCTCTGTGCCACAGGCAATGGTGGTTTGCCAACCAATGCCAACCTTGTTGCCTATCACCAGCCGTGGCGCAGGATGGCTGCTTGTGCGGGCGCTAAAGGTAACCTGGGTTGAAATGCGGCAGTCAGACCCACAGGTGATGACCAAGGGTCCTGTGACAAGGGGTAGCCCCGTTCCTACCAGCAGCAGGCCGCTGCCAGACGTTGCAAGGCGCGCTCTGAATAGGGGTGTCCAATACAGTTTGGAAATCAGGGAGATTAGCGTGCCCTTGGCTTGGGTATGCAGGTGGTATAGCCCAATATGAAGCCCTGGTATAACCGGCATGCTGGCATGGCGAATGCCAAAATAAACCCTTCTAAAAAGACGTGCAAAAGTATGGTCGCCATTCTTTAGCCATTGGCGCAGGGTCTTTTTACTGTTCGGGTTTTGGCCATGTTCTGTTGTCATGATTCTGTCTCCAGCGTACCGCTCAATCTTTAGGGTTACCTGACTTTGCACCTGAGCCGCTGTAGGCAGTCTAGTTGCTAAGTTATTGAAATGCCGTATGGACCGCAGCATTGGATTGAATGTCGCAGCGCGCTGCCGCTATCCCAATATAAACGGGGGCGTCTACCACATCATTAACAATTTCGACCTTCAGAATACCGAATTTTTGCAAGAGAGTCGTGAAATAGTTCCCCCGTTTGTATTCCTTAATCTTTGATCTTGCTGCGCAGTTAGATTGAATCTTAAACAATGCCAAGGGCGGCAATGGGTCTCGACATCTGTGTCGCACTATATAAGTAGCTGTTCTTTGTGTGCCCGTACAAAGCCCACTGCCATCTATCGAGGGGTGAGCAAACTGCAATTGGCGTACATTACAGTCCGTATCGCGACCAAATACCAATCCCTACTTGTGGACTCTTGGCAGATCAGCGAAAATGCGCGCATTAAATTCTGTTAGTGGTGCGTGAGATTGTTTTCTTCAGGTGTCGCCAACGCATATTTTTTTTAGACACCCTATTGAGAAGACCAGATCGCATGTCATTAACTGAAATTCGGCAAGCCATATCCAAGCGCAAAACCTTTGCCATTATATCGCACCCCGATGCGGGTAAAACGACCATCACTGAAAAGGTGTTGTTGTTCGGACACGCCTTGCAGAAAGCGGGTACGGTTAAGGGTAAGAAATCGGGTCAATTTGCAAAATCCGATTGGATGGAAATGGAGAAAGAGCGTGGCATATCCATTACCACCTCTGTGATGCAGTTTCCTTATAAGGATGCGCTCATCAACCTGCTAGATACCCCAGGGCACGAAGATTTCTCTGAGGATACCTATCGTACCCTGTCTGCGGTTGATTCCTGCCTGATGGTTATTGATGCGGCAAAGGGTGTCGAAGAGCGAACCATTAAGTTAATGGAAGTAACGCGCCTTAGAGATACCCCCATTTTAACCTTTATCAACAAATTGGATCGCGACACCCGCGACCCAGTCGACCTGCTTGACGAAATCGAGGATATCCTCAAGATTCAGTGCTCGCCCATTACCTGGCCCATTGGCATGGGTAAAGGATTTAAAGGTGTCTACCACCTGTTGCGCGATGAGGTCATTCTGTATCGGTCAGGACAGGGTCACACCATCCAGGAATCTCGGATCATCAAGGGTATAAACCACCCCGACGTCGACAAGGCATTGGGCTCGATGGCTGAAGAGCTGAGAGAGTCGATCGAGCTGGTTGTGGGTGCGGCGCCAGAATTTGATTACACCGCCTTTATGGAAGGGCGGCTGACACCGGTGTTTTTTGGTACCGCCCTGGGCAACTTTGGTGTCGACCACATGCTAGATGGCATGGTCGAGTGGGCACCCAAGCCATTAAGCCGGGTCGCGCGCGAGCGTGTGGTTTTGCCAGACGAAGAGACATTCACTGGATTTGTTTTTAAAATTCAAGCCAACATGGATCCCAAGCACCGAGACCGTGTTGCCTTTATGCGAATCTGCTCTGGTAAGTTCACCCAGGGTATGAAGATGAAGCATGTGCGAATTGGCAAGGATGTTCGGGTGGCAGACGCCCTGACCTTTTTGGCAGGAGACAGGACACGTGTAGACGAGGGGTTTCCCGGTGACATCATTGGTTTACATAACCATGGCACCATCCGGATAGGCGATGCCTTCACGGAAGGTGAGGCGCTGAGCTTTACCGGAATCCCATCCTTTGCACCTGAGTTGTTTCGTCGCATTCAACTGCGCGATCCCTTGCGGCTCAAGCAGCTTCAAAAAGGATTGGTGCAGCTATCGGAAGAAGGTGCTGTTCAGGTGTTTCGACCGCTTAAAAACAATGACCTTATTGTGGGTGCTGTCGGCATGTTGCAGTTTGATGTGGTTGTACAGCGGTTAAAGTCAGAATATCAGGTGGAGGCGTCTTACGAGCCCATCAGTGTGGCTACCGCACGTTGGGTCGATAGTACAGACGTTAAGGCGTTAGAAGATTTTCGTCGCAGCGCGCATGACAACCTGGCCATTGATGGCCATGGGGACCTTACCTATATTGCTCCCAATATGGTGAATTTGCGGCTGGCGGAAGAAAAATATACCAAGATCATTTTCTCGAAAACACGGGAATATTGATGGTGTAGCGGTGGTGGTGGTGGCGTGGCTTTTAGGTGCCGCAATCCTCAGTTTGCGAAATATGAAAATATTGCAAAAACAGGGTTGTAACGGTGGCGGTGGTTCTGTAGAATCCCGCCTCCTAATTTAAACGGTGAATTTAGCTTCCCCGAGCCCCCCAAATACTCAATAGGCGGAGTTAAATGAAGACTTTTAGTGCAAACAATGAAACAGTGAAACGCGAATGGTTCGTCGTAGATGCAGACGGATGTACGCTAGGTCGATTGGCTACGGAAGTAGCGAGTCGCTTGAAAGGTAAGCACAAGGCAGAATATACGCCTCACGTGGATACCGGCGATTACATCGTTATCATCAACGCTGAAAAAGTGCATGTAACTGGTAACAAGAAGAAAGGCAAAATTTACTACAGACACACGGGTTACCCTGGTGGTTTGAAGGAAATGTCTTTTGAAAAAATGATTAATCATAAGCCAGAGCAAATAATCGAGTTGGCCGTAAAAGGCATGATTCCTCGCAATCCTCTGGGCCGGTCTATGCTTTCTAAATTGAAAGTATATGCAGGACCTGCGCATCCTCATGCTGCTCAGCAGCCTCAGGAACTTAAGATTTAACGAGGTAATTATGACACTACAGTATTATGGTACCGGTCGTCGCAAGAGCTCAACAGCTCGTGTATATCTACGTCCAGGCAAGGGTGACATCATTGTCAACCACAAAACCCTAGACGCATATTTCGGACGTGAAACATCTCGCATGGTTGTACGTCAGCCTCTTGAACTTGTTGAAATGCTTGGCAAGTTTGATGTTGTCGTTAACGTTTGTGGTGGTGGTGATAACGGACAAGCTGGCGCAATTCGCCATGGCGTGACCCGTGCATTGATGGAATATGATGAAACTCTACGTCCAGCATTGCGTGCAGCGGGCTTTGTAACCCGTGACTCACGTGAAGTTGAACGTAAAAAGGTTGGTTTACGTAAGGCTCGTAAAAAGCCTCAGTTCTCCAAGCGTTAAAAAAAGGCCCGCTGATGCGGGCTTTTTTACGCCTGTCATTTATGCTCTGGTGCAATCTTTGCACGGGGGTATGTCGTTGTTTGCCCTGAAATACTAGTCAACCCGCGTGAATGGACGCATTTGATAACGGCCGGCATAAAGTTAATCTGTGTCAGTTTCCCATGCTCCTAGGCAGTTTTGCCTTGTATGAGTTGCGACTTTTCATTACCATTCACGCCCAAATTTTAAACCAAAATGCTTTTTTTCATTTATTTATTGTTCACATCATTAGGCGGGGAAACTCACATGACTGAAAGCGACGTAAATACGGGTCGGCGTCGCTTCCTAGGTGCGACCACAGCAGTAGTTGGTGCTGTCGGCGTAGTTGGGGTAGCTGTCCCATTTGTCAAGTCCTGGAATCCCAGTGAGAAAGCCAAGGCCATCGGTGGCCCGGTAACAGTGGATCTTTCGAAAATTGAGGAAGGTGCATTAATCACTGAGGAATGGCGCGGTAAGCCTATCTATATCGTAAAGCGTTCAGCAGAAGTACTTGCTGGCTTGAAAGATAGCGCGCACAAAGAAAGATTATTGGATCCTGATTCTGCGAATGCAAGTCAGCAGCCTGAGTATGCGCACAATGAAACCCGTTCTGTTCTAGACGACGTGTTGATTCTTGAAGGTGTTTGTACCCACCTTGGTTGCGCTCCAAAAATGCATTATGAAGTAAAGCCTGAGCCATTTGACGCACAGTGGTCTGGTGGTTTCTTCTGTCCTTGTCATGGTTCACGATTTGACCTGGCTGGGCGTGTATTTAAAGGTGTGCCTGCACCGTCGAATTTGAAAGTGCCAAAGCACATGTATGACGGCTCTTTGCTGGTCATTGGTGAAGATGGAGGAGTTGCGTAATGGCTCAGAATAAGCATCCGTTGATGGCGTGGATCGACGCGCGTCTGCCTATCACCAGTACGTTTGAAAAGCACATGTCAAAATACTATGC
>CAWUUZ010000274.1:0-3267 GCA_963925745.1 uncultured Pseudomonadales bacterium | reverse complement strand
CCCGATGGCTATCGCATCAGGCTGAGCTGCACCATTGGCACGTGCAAACCAACCGTGACTTGGGGTTTTGGGCACAGCATTCTAACGCGGTGTTAAGCCGTTTTCCGATGCGGTCAGTCGTTGAGCATTCTTTACCCGGTTTTTTGCCGGGCCGTGGCGCCATCGAAGTCGTTCTCGAGCTCGGTGACCACGACCTAACCATTCTGATTGTCCACCTCGCACTGGGTAAGCGCACGCAGCTCAAACAACTGGCCTATCTGGCCGCGGTGCTCAAAGACCGCCCCCATGCCATTCTGATGGGTGACCTCAATGCGAGCAGCAAATGGCTGTTGGAATCTTCTCCCCTAAAGGACACCCAGTTGACCGGTCAAGACAAGATCCATACCTATCCCAGTTGGCGTCCACGCAAAGACCTTGACCACATACTGGTTACACCCAGCGTGGAAGTAACCCATTACCGGGTACTCGACGATCGGGTATCAGACCACCTCCCCTTGGCGATGGACATCGCGTTAAAAGCCTAGCGGGTGTTGCAACCTCACTGGGCTTTTCCAGACAGCAACCTCCGCGCTGCGCTGCTTGTTGTTTCCGAAACTTTTTGCGTTTCTATCAGGCTCAACTAATCTTAATGGTGCGGTGACGGTCATTTATTTATGCCGCAGTGTGCGGCTGTCTGGGTGTTCCAAACGTCATGTGCCTGGAGGTTATCCGATGAAAACATTCTCCATTATTATTCCCGTCTTTAACGCTGAAAAAACCTTGGACGACTGTCTGAGACAGGTAGACGGGCTGGCCTTTCCAAAATCCCATGTGGAAGTCATTATCGTCGATGGGGGCAGCACTGACCGATCCCTGTCGATAGCCAAAAAGTGGGACGTTACTGTGCTCAAAAAGCACTTTTTAAGACCTGCTGCTGCTCGGAACGCTGGCGCCCATACAGCACATAATGACAATCTGGTATTTATCGATGCCGATTATCGGGTACCCGCTGAATTACTGGGTCAGGCGATTGAAAAGCTGCTCTTTTACGACATCTATGGCACCTGGATAGCCGCCAGTAAAGACCAAAATTGGATTGCCAAAACCTGGCTGTCTGCCAACATTCCCGACACAGGCGCCCAACATGCCCTGTCTGCCGGTGTGCTGATTGTCTCTAAGGAACACTTTAACCTTGTCGGTGGCTTCAATACCGAATACCGCGCAGACACCTATCGGGAATTCTGTCTCCATGCCCTCGCGCTAGACCTCCATCTGTATCACGATGCCAGCATGGCCAGTGTCGACCTAGGACAGCCCGAGGACCTCAGAAGTTTCTTTGAGCGAGAGATGCGTCACGCTGCATCGGGTATGCAGCTGTTTCGGGATTATGGTGTGGGTGAAAGTGCGGAGACCGTTGCGCTCTATGTTGGCGTGTTTCTATCCTGTCTCGCCCTAGCCATCGGGATACTCGGTTTCAAATTGGTGGTGTTATTTTGGATCATTGCCGCCTGGGTGGTCACGGCCTTGCTCTGGTCTGCCTTTCATCTCAAGCCGACGGAGAAGGGGTCTGGATCGACACGACGGGATGACCGCTTTTTCAATCTGGTGATACTGTCTGCTGTGTCCTTGTTGGCAAAAAGTGCGGCGCTATTTCGCTACCATCAGTTAGATGATCTGCTACGTAAGGCAAAATCATAGCCGAAGACCGACACAGGATGATGGCGCTGGGTGCAGAAGTGTTTGTCACCTTACCCTTGTAAATTAGACAACGCTAATATAACCTAGCACCCATTCATCCAATCGGTGTGACCCCAGATGACATTTGAATCCTTTCTATTGAACCATGAGGCGACCCTAAGGCTCAGCGTATTTGTGGGCATCTTTGCGCTGATTGCGCTGTGGGAACTGCTGTCACCCAGGCGCTCCCTGCACTATTCCAAGCCGCGTCGCTGGTTTGCCAATGTGAGTTTGGTGGTTGTAAACACCCTGGTGGTTAGACTGCTCTTTCCGGTTGCTGCCATGGGCATTGCTGTCACCGCAGCGAACAACCACTGGGGCATTTTGAATCAAACCGCCCTGCCAACCTGGCTGGCCATACTGTTGGCCATTGTGGCGATGGATCTGATTATCTATGGGCAACACCGCCTGTTTCACAAGGTTCCCTGGTTGTGGCGTGTGCATCGGGTTCATCATGCTGATGTAGACTATGACGTCACCCTGGGCTCGCGGTTTCACCCGGTTGAAATCATCCTGTCGATGCTGATTAAGTTGGCTGCGGTGGTATTGTTGGGCGCGCCACCCGCTGCGGTGGTGCTGTTTGAAGTGCTGCTCAATGGCTTGGCGATGTTTAACCATGGCAACATCAGCATGCCACTGGGGATTGATCGGGCTTTGCGTCTGTTTGTTGTGACCCCCGACATGCATCGGGTTCACCACTCGGTCGAGGTTGATGAGTTGAACAGCAACTTTGGTTTTCAGATACCGCTCTGGGACCGTTTGTTTGGCACCTATAAAGCCCAAGCCAAGGCCGGACATCTGGATATGGTCATTGGTCTGCCAAACCAACAGCATCCCAAGGAAAGCTATTCCTTAGCCAAGATGCTGTGGTTTCCCTTTAAAAGGGATTAACCTTTTTTGGGCCAGAGCAACAGCGCTGGTTGCAACCAAGGGTCATCTGGTCCTGTGAAGAAGTCTTCAAACAGCGTGCCAACACTGGGCGCGCAGAATACCTGGTGTTTCTCACCCTGATAGGAAAATCCCAGACCACAGGCATGCAGATACATACGGTCAGAAGCATTGCCACGGTAACGGCTGTCACCCAAAATCGGTGCTGCCAAGGCTGCTAGGGCAACCCGCAGCTGGTGGGTACGACCGGTACGCGGTTTGAGCATGATGGCGCGCAACCCTGGACGCAGTGAACGGCTGTAAAACTGGGTCTGTGCTGGACGTGTTTGGGTCTGACTGAGCATCCAGTTGCCATCACGTGCCTTTTCCATGTCACCGCTGATAAAGCCTTGGCTTTGCTTGGGGCGACGGTCGGTAATGGCCACATAGTATTTTTCAACCTGTCGCTCTGCAAACAGCTGAGACAAAACGCCTGCGGCCTCTTTGTTTTTGGCCATCAGCAACAATCCCGAGGTATCGCGATCCAGTCTGTGACACAGAAACCAATTGGCATGGCCTGTGGACGCCTTGAGATAGGACGAGATGCCGAGCTGTTCTTCTTCTCGGTGGAGATAAGTCAAAAGATTCTCGCTGGAATGATTGGTACGTCGATGCAATTCAACG
>CAWUUZ010000273.1:0-2666 GCA_963925745.1 uncultured Pseudomonadales bacterium | reverse complement strand
TCCTATATGGGCGCCAAATGCATTACCGAAATGGGCTTTCCCTGTATCGGTCTGCCAGGCACCATCGACAATGATGTCAACGGCACGGACTATACCATTGGTTTTTACACCGCTTTAAATACGGTACTCGAGGCAATTGACCGGTTGCGCGACACCAGCAGCTCCCATAGCCGGGTGTCCTTGGTGGAAATCATGGGTCGACACTGTGGCGATCTGACCATGTCTGCGGCCGTGGGTGGTGGCGCCGAGTATTTTATCATCCCTGAAAAGCCCTTTGACGAAGAGGCCTTTATCACAACCCTCGAAAAGCATTTTTCTGTGGGCAAAAGGCACGCCATGGTTGCCATTACCGAACACATCACCGATGTCGAAAAACTGGCACGTCGCATAGAAGCCCGAACGGGGCATGAGGCCAGGGCAACCATTCTGGGTCATGTGCAACGTGGTGGTAGCCCAACGGCAATTGACCGCATTCTGGCAAGCCGCATGGGTGGTTTCGCTGTTGATCTGCTTTTGGCAGGAAAGGGCGGTCGCTGTGTGGGTATCATTCAGAACAAAATGGTAGACCACGACATCATTGATGCCATTGACAACTTGAAGAAACCCTTCAACCAAGAGCTTTTTGATCTCTCGCTTCAGCTCGCCTGAGGCAGGAAGTGTGATCTGTTGCAGTATTCAGCCATGAAATTGGGTGATTCTGAATGCTTTTTGGCAATCCGAGTTAAGGTTTTTGGCGCGACAATGGTATGCTCACTCAAAAGACAGTCAGGTATCCGACTGTTAGCTATTTTCTTTGGTTGAGGCGCTCTGCATGGCACAAGAAATCGAACTCAAATTATCGCTTGAAGATCAGGACAAAGACCTCTTGATCAAGCATCCTTTGTTTGCGGATGCCACAGAATTCGAGCGCTGGTTTTTACACAACCGCTATTTTGATACGCCCGACCAACAGCTCACGCAGGCCGGTATTTCTTTGCGTATTCGCAGTCAGGGTGATCAGCTGATCCAAACGCTCAAAGGGCGTGGCAGCCATCTGTCGGGTCTGCACCAGCGTTTGGAAATAGAATGGCCTCTGGAAAAAGCAGAATTGGATTTTAGTGTCATCCCTGCAGGGCTGATACCAGAATCAGTCAACCTTGACGACATCGTTCCCCTCTTTCAAACCGATTTTGACCGCACCCAATGGCAGATAAAAACCCCTGACGCTGACCTCTGGGTCATGGTTGACCAGGGTGTGGTGCGTTGTGGTGAGCAAGAAACACCCATTTCTGAAGTAGAGTTAGAACTGCATCAGGGCAACCCAACCGCGTTGTTCGATGTCGCCCTAACATTGACCAAAGATTTTCCGCTGGTGCCCAATGATGTCTCCAAGGCAGAGCGTGGCTATCGGTTGTTGAATCAAACACCCAGTGCCTGGGCCAAACCCCCTGTGATTGACGCCCATGCCACACTGGAATCTGCCTTTGAACAGGTAATGGCCTTTGAATTAGAAAGTCTGCACCGTCTGTGGGAAGCCTTTCACTTTAGCCAGAACTGGAACTACCTACACCAATTCCGCAACACCCTCGGTAACATCCGCACCAATTTTCTGTTGTTTAGCAAGATGCTCCATCCAGATGGCGTTGCCGTTGCCAATGAGGCGGTGGATTGGTTAGACCACAATATCAGCCCGATGTTGAACTGGTGGCCTGCCTGTTTTGTACTGAGTCAGCAGGCGTCAGAGCAGCCCCGTTCTGCGAGTGACCAGTTGCACCATCTCAAGGCCCTTCAGGCATTGGAGCAGTTGGCGCAGTTACAGCGTCGTCCCGAATTTGGTCACAATCTGTTGGTGTTGGGTCGTTGGCTCTATACCAGAGACTGGGCAAAGCACCATACTGAAAAAACCAGCACCCGTGCCAATGCCGAAATCGGCACAGCATTGCTTGGGCCTGTCAAACAGCAGTGGTTGGCGTTGCAGCTCGAAGAATGTGGCGGCAACGTGAGCAGCTGGTTAGAGCGCCAATCGGTGATACGGGGTCTCAACCACATTTGCACGACACTCGAGCATGCCATGGGTGCCGACATGTCACTGATGCGTGAAGAGCTTCAGGCCTTGGAAAATAGCCTGGTTGAATTGTCTGCCATGGATGTGGTTTCAAAGCTGGGCGATTGGATCGAGAATTTGAGCCAAGAAGAACAACAAAGTATCAACAGTTGGGCGCGTAGCCAGACCGTCATTATGCGCAATATGAACGAACTGTCTCAGCGTATGCTGTTTGGTATGAGTACAGCCTTACCTGCCTAAGCCTGTTGGGAAGTGCGTTTGTAGACACCCATTGTGATGCGCTGTTCCGACGCAATCCCCTAGCACCTGGTGTAAGGGGGTTTTGCCAACGACAAAAGGGTCATCATGTTTAAAATGAAAGGGAAGTTAAACCTCCGCGCACTGCTCACCGCATTGGTGGCATCCGACTGGATTAACCAGGTGCAGGCCGAACAGGCCATGGCACAGTCCCATGGTGCGGCGTTTCAAAAACGCCACCCGCTGTCACAGGTGATTCATCTCAATATTGAGCTCAAGAAACAGCCTGGCAAATACCTGACCTCTACACTCTTAGCCCAATGGCTTGCCGAACAGGTCGGTCTGCCCTTTTTTCACATCGACCCCCTTAAAATTGATGCCGCAG
>CAWUUZ010000272.1:0-16707 GCA_963925745.1 uncultured Pseudomonadales bacterium | reverse complement strand
GTTTTGCCACGCGCGTGTATATCGAGCACGATGTCGGCCATCGGGATCAAGGTTCGTTGAAAATAGTCGGCAATTTTTGCGGTGACGGTGCCGTCGGGCCTTCCTGGAAAAGCGCGGTTCAAATTGCCGGCATCAATCGGCGACGTCCGTGTTGCTGCACGAAAGGCAGGATAATTAAATGCCGGGACAATGATGACCCGTCCCTGAATCTGGCTCGGGTCTAGGTGAAAAGCGAGGTCTTGCAAAGCGACTGGCCCCTCGTATTCATCACCGTGATTGGCACCCGTTAACAGGGCCGTTGGACCATCGCCGTTTCGCACCACGCAAATGGGAATCATGATTGATCCCCAGGCGGAATCGTCACGGCTGTAGGGCAACTGCAGAAAGCCATGGTGGATACCATCTTGATCGAAGGGTACCGTGGCTGATATGGGATTTCGCTTCATCATATTAGTCTTTTATCAGCAGGTTTCTGGGCACGTTTGCGAGGCACTCAGGGCCGTCTTTACCGATGATAATGCTCTCGGTTATTTCGAATCCCCAATCCTTCATCCACAAACCTGTCATAAAGTGAAATGTCATGTTTTCTTCCATAACGGTCTTGTCTCCTGGGCGCAATGACATGGTGCGCTCGCCCCAGTCAGGCGGATACGAAATACCGATGGGGTAACCCGTTCGGCTGTTTTTCTCGATGCCATACTTTTTCAACACCGAAAAGAACGCAATCGCGATGTCTTCACAGAGGTTGCCTGCCTTTGCAACGGCGAGTCCCGCCTCCATACCTTCTAACACCGCCTTCTCTGCGTCAAGAAAGGTTTGGGGTGGCTTACCTAAAAAGATACTGCGTGACAGCGGGCAGTGGTAACGTCGATACACCCCTGCAATCTCGAAGAAGGTGCCTTCGCCGCTTTTCATTGGCTTGTCGTCCCAAGTTAGATGTGGAGCCGAGGCTTCTTCGCCAGAGGGTAACATGGGTACGAGTGCAGGATAGTCACCACCAATGCCATTCACCTCGTCATAGCGCAGTGAGGCATCATAGATGTCGGCAACCAGATCACACTTACGAATCCCCGGTTCAATTTTGTCAAAAATGCGTTCGTGCATGCGTTCTACGATGCGAGCCGCATTGCGCATGTAGGTCAATTCTGTCGGAGATTTGACGGCTCTCTGCCAGTTTACCAATGCAGTTGTGTCAGTAAATGTGGCGTTGGGCAGGTGCTTCTGCAGAGACGCAAAGGCAGCAGCCGTAAACCAGTAGTTATCCATTTCGACGCCAATTCTGACCTTACCCCAGCCCCGTTCCTTGATGCGCTCTGATAGATAGTCCATGGCATGACGTTCGGTCGATTGCACATAGTGGTCTGGGTAGCCAATGATATTCTCATGGGCCAAAAAGCAGGTGAGCTTCGCGCCATTGCCATCCATCTCTCGACCGAACCAGATGGGTTCGCCCTCGAGTCCCAGCAGCACACACTGGTGGACATAAAAAGACCAACCATCATAGCCTGTCAACCAGGCCATATTAGAGGGGTCTGTGACGATGATTAAATCAACGCCTTTTTGCTGCATCGCCAACCGCGTTTTGGCAATACGCTGGTCATATTCACTGCGTTCAAAATGTAATGTGGCCTGTTTCATATGAATATTCCGTTAATTGTTAAATTGAGTGCCTACACCGCCAGCCAGTGCGCGTTGTAATGCCAGTGTTGCGATTGCGGTGTCCTGTACTCCGGTACCGGTCAGGTCGCAAAGGGTAATGTCATCAGCTGATTTCCTGCCGGCCACCGTGCCGGACACAATGTCGCCCAGTTCAGGAAATTGTCTGTTGGCATCCATCAAGCCGCTCTTTAAGGCATGATGCAATTCACCCAACTGTTCTGTTTGCGAGCGACGATCTGCCACATAGAGGCTTGCCCGTACCAGACATTCGGGTTGTAATTCATTTTTATGGTGCTGATCAGAGCCCATGGCGGTGACATGTTGGCCGGGGCGCAACCAGTCGGCCATCACCAAGGGTGTGCTAGAAGGGGTCGTTGTGACGATGATGTCGGCAGCTGAAACGGCGCTGGCAATGTCGTCTGTTGCCGTTACCCTGATGCCCAATTCGTCAGCCAATCGTTTTGCCTGTGTCTCTGCCTTGGAAAGATCCCGTGCCCAGATAACAGCCGACGTAATCGGACGAACGAGACAGAGCGCTTTCAGCTGCAATGCACCCTGAACACCGGCACCGATGATGCACACCTTGCTCGAATCTTCTCGCGACAAATGCCGCGCAGCGACAGCACCAGCAGCAGCAGTCCGAACATCGGTTAGATACCCGTTATCGAGTAGCACGGCTTCGAGCACACCCGTATGGGCAGAAAACAACACCATCAAACCTGAGGTGCTAGGCAAACCTATTTTTGGGTTGTCAAAGAATCCCGGTGACATCTTGATCGCAAAACTATCGACGCCTGGTACATAGGCCGTTTTCACATCGACTTCACCGTTATGTGCTTCAATGGCCATCGAGAGAATCGGTGGCATGACAACCTGACCGCCGGCAAGTGCCTTGAAGGCTGATTCGATACAGTCTACGGCCGCCAGATCAAGTTGGATGGACGCTCTCAAATCGCCTTCAGTGAGAATTTTAATGTCAGACATGGTTATTGAATCTCCTGTGTGACATCAACATCTTCGCCAGAAATAATCCGGTGGTGTAGCTGCATGTCAATATTGCCACCGCTGAGTATCACAGCTGTGGGACCTTTTGGTATGACCTTACCGCTTAACAGCGCTGCGATACCAACAGAACCTGAACCCTCTACAATGTGGCGTTCCTCCCAGTAACTGTGGCGAACGGCTGCTGCTATTTCTGATTCAGTCACCAAGACGATATCATCCACCAGATCGCGTACCATCGGAAAGGTGTAGCGGTTATCGAGGCCGATACCACCGCCAAGGGAATCAGCCAGGGTTGCGAGTTCGTCTACCCTAACCGGTTTGCCCGCTTGGATACTCTCGTACATTGCGGCGCCACGCTCCATAGACACCCCGATAACCCTGATGTCGGGGCGCTTGGACTTCAGTGCTGCCGCCACGCCGGAGATAAGACCGCCGCCGGATATCTGCACCAAAACAGTGTGCAGGTCAGGTACCTGCTCGAGCAGTTCTAAACCAAGGGTTCCTTGACCGGCAATAATGTCAGAGTGGTCAAAAGGGGGCAGCATAACCATGCCTTCTTCGGATACCAACCGGTCGACTTCGACCTGTGCATCGTCCTGAGAGGTGCCAACGATACGCACTTCAGCACCCTGGGCCTGAATGCCGTCAATTTTGTTTTGCGGCACCAGTTTAGACATGCAGATAATGCAGCGTACACCTGCAGCACGTGCGGCATAGGCAAGCCCACGACCATGGTTGCCGGTAGATACACCGACTACGCCAAAAGTGCGCTGTGCGTCGCTCAGCTGACTTACCGCATTGGTTGCACCACGCAATTTAAAACTGCCTGTCACCTGATGGTGTTCGAGTTTGAGGTGCACAGGAACACCGGTTAACGTGCTTAAACTGGGCGATTGGACAACGGGTGTTGCTCCAACTTTACCGCTAATGCGGCTACGCGCCTGCTCGATATCGCTCAGGCCTATGGGTAGTGTCATAGTGAAGTGGGCTCTTGGGTGGGAAGGTCAAAATCAAACAGCTGGCCATACCCGACGGGTTTATGGTTCAGGCCCGCGTAATGAAGCATCGCCCAAGCACTGGCCTGATTCGAGGTCACCACGGGCTTGCCGATACGTTTTTCAATTTCTGCAATTACAGCCACAGCAGGTACACCGGTACAGGAGATAAAAAGCGCCTCAGACTCGGGTACATCAACCCGGCAGGCAGCCTCGATAATGTCCTGACGACTTAAACGCGCCATCATCCGGTCATCATCCAAACCCAGACATTCAAAACGCTGTATGTCCATTCCGTGCTCGGTGAAATAGGTGGCCATGGGTTGGCTTGTTTCGACAAGATAGGGGGTAAGAATCGAGATCTTTCTTACACCCAGAGCAGCAAAGGCAAGTCGCGCGGCCACAGACGGTGTAACCACGGGTACACCAGGACGGGCAGCATGGATTGCCTCGGTAACGGCCTGATCACCGATCACAACCGAGGCCGCTGTGCAGCTATAACAGATGACATCCAGAGGCTCACCCGGCAAGATTAACGCTGCTGCCGCAGTGAGTCTTGGCGCCATGTGCCTTAAGTTTTCAGGTGTTGTCGGGTTTTGGTAAGCAACCCTTGTGGTATAAACACCGACCTGATCATGGGGCATCAATTTGGCAAAGTCCCGCTCACTGGTTAGGTCAGTTGCAAGCGCAATTAACCCCATCCGTTTCCAGGCATGGGGGCGTTCAAAGTTCAGTATGCTACGGGTCAAGGTTACTGGTGATTTCGACTCTAGTGGCATAAAAATTCCTTATTGTGGGGTTGCCAAAACCAATGCAACCGATTTAGATTTTGCCTTCATTTTTTAGCTCTTGGGTCACCTGCAATACCGATTTACGTACGATCGCAGCAATCTCTTCCATGTCCTGTCTTGTGGTAATCAATGGAGGAGCAAAGCCAAGAATGTCGCCATGTGGCATCGCTCTGGCAATCAAGCCATTTTTCAAACAGGCAGCAGACATGCGTGCGCCGACCTTGAAACCGGCTTCAAATCGGGTTTTGGTAGCAGGGTCTGCTACAAACTCAATGGCGGCCATCATACCAACACCCCGAACTTCGCCGATAATAGGCACATCTTTTACGGCTTCTGCGAGACATTCCTTCAAATAAATGCCGTTAGTGGCGACATGCGCTGCAATGTTTTCGCGTTCCAGAATATCCAGGTTCGCGTTGGCGGCAGCCACTGAAATAGGGTGGCCGGAATAGGTATAACCGTGTGAGAAAACGCCGATTTCATCAGAATGTTGCGACAGTGCACTGGCCACCCGTTCGCCAATTATCACGGCAGATAGCGGTGCATAGGCAGAGGTCAAACCCTTTGCCACAGTAATTAAATCGGGCTTCATACCGTAAATTTCTGAGCCAAAGTTGGCGCCAATGCGACCAAAGGCAGTGATGACCTCGTCGGCGATGAGCAACACGTCGTATTTTTTCAAAACCACCTGGATCGCATCCCAGTATCCTTCTGGTGGTGGCGTGATACCACCGGTACCCAAGACGGGCTCGGCGATAAATGCGCCTACGGTCTCTGGTCCTTCTTTTAAAATCAGCGCCTCAAGTTCATCGGCGCGACGCTGTGAAAATTCGCGCTCAGACTCACCTGACTCGCAGCCCCAGTAGTAATGGGGTGAACCCGTATGCAGGATGTTGCCCACCGGTAAATCCATGTGGTCATGGTAGAAACTCATGCCCGTCATAGAACCCGACACGACAGAGCAGCCATGGTATCCACGCTCGCGCGCGATGATTTTTTTCTTCTTTGGCTGGCCAATCAGGTTGTGGTAATGCCATACCAACTTGGCTTGGGTTTCGTTGGCGTCGGAACCCGACAAGCCATAAAACACCTTGGACATATTTCCGGGTGCCATAGCGATCAAACGTGATGACAAACGCGCAAGTCCTTCGGTGGTATGAGCCGCATAGGAGTGGTAGTAGGCAAGCTT
Source organism: uncultured Pseudomonadales bacterium (assembly GCA_963925745.1). Classification (GTDB taxonomy): domain Bacteria; phylum Pseudomonadota; class Gammaproteobacteria; order Pseudomonadales; family Natronospirillaceae; genus CAJXZL01. Next base: position 11,068 of record CAWUUZ010000272.1, on the reverse strand, counting down.
TCGTGCCTGATCGGCAATGGCTTCGGCAACTTCCTGACGACCATAGCCAATGTTGACGCAATAGAGACCTGCAAATCCATCAATGGAGGTCACACCCTTTGCGTCGGTGATGCGAATACCGCTCGCCGTTTCCATGATGCGTGGGTCACCCATTTCGTTCTCTTCGTAAGCACGAATAGCGGTAAAGGGATGTAGCGTCGCAGCGCGGTCCATCGTGGACAAAGCAGCGATATCCAGAGTCTGGTTTGAGTTGTTGCCTTTCGAAGTAGTCATTTTAAAGTATCCCAATTGAAGTTTAATTAAGGTTCAGACAGACCAACTGTGGTTCTGACATGGATTTAATGGCACTTTGCACACCCTCTCGAGCCAGTCCTGCTGGAAAAGGGCCGCCAAATGGCATTGCGTCGATGCGAAAGTCTGTACTGTCATTGACAATGATTGAGCCGGTTCGAATTCGGCGCAAAGAGAAAGGTGCTGTGAGTGATTGCGTGAATATGGCCACTGCAAGCGATGCTTCTGCAGCTGTTAATATTGACACCGCATCTTCGAGACCGTGAAATCGTTCGATCACCGTGATGGGTCCAAACACCTCTTCCGAATAAATACGCGCCGCATTCGGCACGTCAGCCAGAAGGGTGGGTTGAAAGGATTTCCCAGTGTGTTCACCACCAGTCAGTATGCGACCACCTAACCGCAGTGCATCATGCAAGATAGCGGCACAACGAAGGGCGGACTCATTACTGATCAAACTGCCCATATCGGTTTCCTCGGACATGGGGTCGCCCAACCGAATTTGTTTGGTTTTTTCGACCAGTTTTTGAACAACGCTGGCGTACACGGCATCGTCAATCAGTACCCGTTGTACGTGGAGGCAATTCTGACCCGCAGCAGCGAACATGCCTGAAACGATACAGGTAGCCGCATTTTCCAAATTGGCATCGGCCATCACGATGGTTGAACAGACACCACCCATTTCAAGTGCAGTAGGGCGCCCTGCTGCAGAGGTTGCGACTGCCTGTCCCGTTACTTTACCGCCTGTAAAGGTCACCATTTTGACGGCAGGATGTTCAACGAGCTGCCGGCCTACCTCAGCCCCTGTGCCTTCAAGCACTTGAAAAGCGCCTTCGGGCAAGCCATTTTGTCTGAACAAATCGAGCAGCTGGAGTGCAGAACCCGGTGTCGCTTCATGGGGTTTTACAATGACAGGGCAGCCAGCGGCAATTGCCGGGCCGACCTTGTGTACCACCAGATTTAGGGGGTCATTAAAGGGCGTAATCGCTGCCACCAAGCCGACCGGACGCATGTCGGTCCAGCCAATCCTGCCAACACCGTTTGGAACCTGATCAAAGGGGATCACCTCTCCGGTGTTCCGTTTCGCTTCTTCGGCGCACAGCTTTAACGTGGTGTAGGCACGGGCCACTTCGGAGCGCGCTTCCCGAATTGTTTTGATGCCTTCTCTGACAATGGTAGTGGCGAGCGCCTCCTTGTTTAGGAGAATGCTGTTTGCCGTGTCAATCAGATAGGTAGCCCGAAGATAGGCTGGTGTGCTGTCCATTTCTGGTTCTGCATCCAATGCCTTCTTTATCACCCTATCGAAAAGGGTTGTAGACTGGTTTTCTGTTGGAAATTTTTTAGTAAGAACATTTAACATAGTATTTACGCTATCAGTGTTAGGTTTTAAGAATAGATAGAGTGTGCATATCTATTGATTGAATACCTGTGGATTGAATGCCTATATAACCAGAACGGGGCGGTCAGACGTGCTGGTCACCTTGTGTGAAACACTGCCGAGTAAGTACCGTTCTGAACTACTTAAACCTCGGCTACCCAATACAACCAACTGGACATTATGTGTTTTGCTGAACTTGACTATTGTTCTTGCAGGATCGCCACCCATATAGAAGGACCGCACCTTGGTGACGCCCTGTTCCTTGACGAATGCCTTGCTGTCTTCTGCAACCTTTTTTGCATATTGCTGTAGCACCGCATCGGTAGACCCCGTTAATTCTGGATTGACCATAGACACCGATGCTTTCCACATATTGTGTTCGTTATAAACCGTCAAAATAAGCAATTCAGACGCAAAGGCCTTTTGCATTTCTACGGCGGTTTTCAAAGCAATCTGTCCACTGTCAGAGCCATCGACCGCGACGAGTATTTTTTCAAACATAGTGATTTCCGCCTATTTGTCGAAAGCTACATCGCGTAAGAACAGCGCCAGTTGTGGGAAAAATATCAGCAATACCGATACGCTCAGTAAAATAAATACAAAGGGCGGTGTGCCCTTGATCACTTCAATATAGGGTCGTTTAAACACTGCAACGGCAGTAAAGAGGTCGCATCCAAATGGCGGCGTTGCAGAGCCAATGGCCGCCTGCAGGACGATGAGCGTGCCGACCAAAATGGGGTCTAGCCCAGTACTCTGTACCGCAGGGGCAAAAATGGGCACCAGGATCAGTATCACAACAATGGGGTCAACAAACATACAGCCGATAAAGAAGGTCAGGGATATGACAAACAATACTGCGGTGGGGCCCATCTCGGTAAAGCCGATAGCACCCAATAATTCTTGAGGAATCTGTGCAAAGGACAGGACCCAAGCGAATGCCGCTCCTGCGCCGACCAGAATGAAAACCACCCCGGTAATCATGCCGGTCGATTTTGCGATCGAGTAAAAATCGCGAATGGTGATGGAACGAAAGATCAGTACTTCGAGGAAAAGTGCATAGAGCACACTTACGGCCGCCGCCTCTGTAGGACTGAAAATACCACCAAAGATACCGCCGATAATGATGACAGGGAATCCAAGGGGCCAGAGTGCCCGTCTGACGGCAACGAAGCGTTCCCACCAGGTTGCCGCTTTCTCGGTAGGTACCTTGTGAATGGTGGCGTAAATCATGCTGTAGATGGAAAAGAGCAGCATAATAAGAAGGCCAGGACCAATGCCTGCGATAAACAATTCAGGGATGGATGATTTGGAGACCACACCATAAATAATCATGCCGATGCTGGGGGGAATTAAAAAGGCGATGTCGCTCGAATTAACAATCAAGGCCAAAATAAAGGAATCCTTGTAGCCACCCTTTAACATCCGCGGCCGAAGTGGCCCGCCGACAGCGACGACCGTTGCCTGAGTTGAACCCGATACGGCGCCAAACAAAGCGCACGCCGTGACTGCACTGACGGCCAGTCCCCCTTTGATGTGACGGACAAATACCATCACCATATCAATCAATCGATCAGCGGAATGTCCGCGCGTCATGATATCGGCAGCCAGCATAAACATGGGTACAGCAATCAGCGACGCTGGACGTATGCCTCCCAGCATCTGCTGGACCATAAATTCGGCTTTATCAATATCTCCAAACAGTTCTACGACGCCAACGGTTGCTGCAGCAATCAATGGAATCATCATGGGGAACCCGAGTAGCAACAGGGCTGCCATGACTAAAAACATCGTTAATGCCATGATTAAACCTCTATTTCCGGTGGGGCTTGCTCTTTTAAGTCGGTCGACAGGTGAATGCCTTCTTCACTGATATTTTTGACCGTCGTAAGGGCGTATTGAATCCCAGTGATAAAGAATCCGACTGGAACCCACAGGTAGGTGAGATACACAGGTATGCCTAAAGCGGGCATGATTCTGCCCTTGGAATATACGTTGTACACATATTGGACGGAGTAATAAGCCAAGACGAGCATGAAAATGGCCGTAACGGCAACAATGAGCGTCATCAGGCGCTTTCTGGCCTTATCCGGCATATAGTCGTAAAAGGCAGACATTCTGATATGTCGGCCATGTCTTGCGGCGTAACCCATGCCAGCAAAGGTTACGAGTAGAATAAAGGTGCTGTTGAGTTCTTCTGCAAAAATAATGGAGTGATTGAATACGAATCGACTGATGACATTGGCTATGGTGTTGAGTGCCATCAAGATAACGCCAGATGCCATGATAAACTCTTCGAGTTTGGCAATTTTGCTGTCGACCCCATTAAGGATTCGGACAATCAGTGATCTACTGTTATTTTTTGTATCAGTTTGATTCATTATAAAAAACCTGGACGAGAAACGTCATCATGAACGGCAAGGTAAACAACGGAGAGATTACTGCCATCCCCAATATTGGATGAGAATGGCAGTAAAGCGTTGTTTCAATTGGCACTCAAAAGCGGACAGTCACTTTTGAATAAGGGGCAGTTGTACCCCTGATTTACTGCGCCGCAGCAATGTCCAATTTCATTTGCTTGATGATGGCTGCACCACGTGGGCCAGCACTTTCTATGTATTTCTGTTCAACCGCTGCTGCGCGTTCCATGAAGACTGCACGCTCTGCATCAGTTAGCCGAACAATGGTATAGCCTGGATTGGTTTCCCTGATCTTATTCAGACCAATTTCATCCAATGCCACAACCTGATCTAGGATATAGCTATGCGCTACCGCTGTTGCGTCCTGGATAAGTTGCTTGTCTTTGCTGCTTAGGCCGTCGTAAAAGTCGGAGTTGGCCATAACTGCAGTGGTGTATTGACCGTGTCCGGTATAGGTCAGCACGTTTGTGAGTTCATCGAGACCATAGGCTTCGATCCAAATCGCAGGATTTTCCTGTCCATCAACCATCTTGGTTTTCAGGGCACCGATCAAGTCTCCCCACGACATGGCAATGGGTGATGCACCAAAGGCTTTATAGGTTTCAAGTAGCAGTGGCGATGTCATCGTACGGATTTTCATGCCTTCCAAGTCTGCTGGATTGTGAAATTCCTTCATCGTTGTTACCACCTGCTCTCCTTCTGGGAAAATTGACAGCAGCTCAAGTCCATGTTCACGATAAATAGTATGGAACATTTCTTTAACTGCCTTTCCCTCTTTGAAAAATTTTCGCGCTACTTTAGGATCAGTTGGTTGTAGATAAGGCACAAGAAAGGCTTCTGCCTCAGGAATCATCGCACCGGTGAAGCCTGGTGATTGATCGATAAACTGTAACAATCCAGCTAGGGTTTGTTCCATTGCGTCGGCTGACTCTCCGAGCGTGCCGACAGGGTAAATGGTGATCGTGTGGTTTGAGTTCTTTTCGATCTCTTCTTTAAACTTCAGCGCGTACATGCCCTGTGGGTCAGTGAGTCCTTCTTCCATGACATACTTCCATTCGTCAGCAGATACTGCTGGCGAAAACAAAACTGCGCTCGCTAAAACGCCTGGAACCACATAGGTGGTCAATTTTTTTATTATTTTCATTGGGGGCCCCTTATAGGCTTGTTGGCTTAATCCCTGAGTGTTGGCCGCAGATGTTGGTGCGACCCAGTTCAAGTGCTAATTTTTATTATAGCGATAGCCCATGCACAAAAACGGCTGTATACTTCACAAATTAGCCTTAATACTGTGAATTTATGAAATTTAACGACGATAATAGTGTCGATCCGACGGATCTCCTTTTGCTTTCTATACTGCAAAAGGATGCGCTCACCAGCACCGAACAATTGGGTTCCGTCGTCGGATTGTCTGCGACTGCAGCCAAAAGGCGGGTCAATAAGCTGCGCAAAAACGGCGTGATTACGAAGGACGTATCAATAGTTAACCCTGAGTCGGTCGGTTTCGAAATTTTCTCGCTGGTATTTGTCAATCTTGAAAGAGATAGGCGGGATATTGTCCATAGTTTTAAAAATTCTATTAGCCTAAACCCGCGAATTCTCAGTGGCTTTTACACCACGGGAGAAGCCGACTTTGTATTGCTTGTCGCCTCTAGAACCTTGGCAGAGTATGAGTCCTTTACCCAAGACTATTTCTGGGAAAATCCCAATATAAAGAGCTTTAAAACCATGGTGGTTTTGGACAGGGTTAAGTGTGGTTTTGAATTGCCACTGATTTAGGGGCAGTGAGAAACCTCTCGGTAGCGCGAAATAGCGGCACAGGCGGTGCAAAAAAAGGACCTCATTGAAGGTCCTTTTTTTGGGTTTTAAACAATGGGTCAGGCCTGTCTAGGCGGGCTGATCCAATAAGACCGATTCTTCACTGCGTTCTTGAATGGGAATGTGCACCCAGGCAGCCAACAGGCCCAATATAATCCCAATTATCCAAACACCATCGTAAGTCTGATAGCGCTCAAACAAATACCCACCGAGCCACACACCTGAAAAACTGCCGACCTGATGGCTCAGAAAAACGATGCCGTATAAAAAGGCCATATAGCGCGTTCCAAAAAACACCGCAACAAGCCCCGAAGTCGGGGGAACGGTGGCCAACCACAAAAAGCCCATCGCCGCACTGAACATGAGGACAGACACCAGGGAGACCGGAATGACCAGAAACAGCGTAATGGCAACGGCGCGTAAGAAGTAAATCAGACTCAAAATGCGTGATTTAGAATGTTTGTCGCTGAGTACGCCTGCGATATAGGCACCAATCACATTAAAGAGGCCAATGATGCTGATGCTCCAAGCGCCAATCTTGGCGTCAAAGCCTAGGTCCACCAGGTAACCAGGCATGTGAACAGTGATAAAGGCGAGGTGAAAGCCACAGACATAAAAGCCGAGGATCAAGAGTCGGTAGGATCTGATGCTCCAAGCGCGTTTGAAAATCTGAACCAGAGGCACCCCATCCGTCTGATCTTCTTTGTGGGGGTGAGGCCCACCATAGGGTGCTAATGGAATGGCGACAACGGCCATTAACAGGGCAGAGGCACCCAGGATATTCAGTGCCATAAACCATCCGGTAGCATCGATGACACCGGCCATCATGGGGACGATAAGGAATTGTCCAAAGCTACCCGCGGAAGTACCCACACCCATGGCCCATGACCTGCGGTCAGCAGGCACAGCGCGCGCCAGCGCAGGCAAAACAATGCCAAAGGCGGTACCCGAGATACCCGATCCGACCAGCAATCCAGCGGTTGCAATGATAGCCGTTTCTGTAGAGGCATAGGCCATACCGACCATGCCAAGGGCATAGCAGACTGCGCCCACTAACAGCACACGCAGGTTGCCATATTTGTCTGCGATACCACCGGCGAAAACAGCGACGACACCCCAGGTTAAATTCTGAATGGCAAGCGCCATAGACATGACATCTCGCCCCCACTCATGGGCTTCAGACATGGGGCGAACAAAGAGACCAAAGCCAGCGCGGTAGCCAAATGACAGCATGAGCAACAGACAGGCGCTGATCAAAACAGGGATCAGCGGACGGATATCAGATTTCATAAATAGGTGTTCCAAAGATGCAGCCATGGAGAATAGTGCGTCATTCAAACCTGCACAAGCAGTAGGATTGGTTTAAAGCGCCCAGTGTTTTCTGTATTTTGGATCTAAACAGTCGTCAATGTCATTCAGTAAATCAGTACGGTCAAAATCAGCTAGCTATCACCTGATGCCTTTTGCCGCAGCAGGTTGGTAATGAGTGCGCGAAGCGGTGCAGGTTTAACCGGTTTGCGTAAATAGGCCATCCCAGCCTGGTGTGCCAGCTGTCGTATCGATTGCTCCGCGTTTGCCGTAATCAAAATGGCAGGAACAGCTGCTTTCCAATGTTCAGTGAGCGATTCATACAGGGCAATACCATTCTCGCCAAAGTCGAGTTGGTAATCCATAAGCACCACATCAGGGGTTTTCAACGCCATGGCTTCGCTGCCACGGGTCGCACACACCACCTCACAACCCCAGCGTTGTAGCAAGGCGGTGAGCGCCAAGAGGTTTTCGGGTTGGTTGTCGACACAGAGCACCCGAATATTTTGTAACGCATTGGTTTGCTCTTGGTCTGCTGTGGAATTGGCTGATGCCAGAACAGGTGAGGGCGCGACTGTGGGTACCAACAATGCAAATTTTGAACCCTTCCCCATGTGGCTAGTGAGTGTCATCCTGTGTTCCAACAGGGTAGATAGACGCGATACCACGCCAAGGCCCAAGCCGACACCCGAGGCAATGCTGGCACTGCCGGAAATACGGTAGAAATCGTTAAAGATTTTTTCCTGGTCTGATGGGCTGATGCCGGGGCCGCTGTCCAGTACCTCGATGCTGACTTGATCATCCCGTTTGCGGCATCCCACCAAGACCGTGCCTGTCGGGGTGTACTTTATGGCGTTTGAAATCAGGTTTTGCAAAATGCGTCGCAAATAGACAGGGTCACTTTTAACCCACAAACGACTGGGTACCCAGCGCAACTGAATGTGGCGTTCCTGTGCGAGCAACTGAGACTCCTGTATGAGGGACCGCAGTATCTCGTTTAGTGCAAAGGCTTCGACCTTGGGCTGCAGCTCACCATCATCCAGGCGCGCGATTTCTAGAAGGGTAGAGATCAATTCTTCAGTAGACTGCAGGGCATCATTGAGCTTGGACACCACGGCATTTTGATTGGGATTGGCACTGTCTTCCATCAGGGTGGAGGTATACAGACGTGCAGCGTTGAGTGGCTGCAAAATATCGTGACTCGCCAGCGCGAGAAAACGTGTCTTTGACGCGTTTGCAGACTCAGCCTCAGCCTTGGCTTGCAGCAGCAGGGTCTTTACTTCTTCGCGATACACAATCTCTTCACGCAGTTCGTGGTTCATTTCCTGAATGGTTCGTGTGCGTTCTTCGACCCGTATTTCGAGCTGCTGTTTTGCCTGCTGTAAGGCTTCCTTGGCACGAATGTGTTCAGAAATGTCATTAAAGGTGGTCACAAAGCCGCCACCCGGAAGGGGATTACCCTTCATCTCTACAACCGTGCCGTCGCGCCGGACACGGATAAAACGGTGTGGTGTGCCCTTGCGTAGGTGTTCGATACGCCGGTCGACATGGTGTTCAATATCACCCGGGCCGCATTCACCGTGAGTGGCATTATAGCGCACCAAATCTTCCACAGGTCGTCCACTGCGGATAAACCCATCGGGATAGTCAAAGAGTTCAATATAGCGGCGGTTCCAAGCAACCAAGCGCATATCGCGGTCAATCACGCTGACGCCCTGATCGATGTTTTCAAGGGTGGTAGACAGTAACTTCTGGTTGAACTGCAGGGCTTGGGTTGTTTCGTCAAAAAAGGTCACAACGTCTTCTATGGCCAATGAACGACCCAACAGAACGGAGTGGACCATTGCCCTTGCTGACGATGAACCGATGATGCCCGACAGAATGCGTTCTATATAGCGCACCAGGTTGATTTTTGGGGCGGCGCTCTCAGACAACTTTAAGTGGTGCGCCATTTCAAATTCTGCAAGCAGGTGGTCGGCACGGCGAACACCTGCAAACTGTTCTAGCAATGACCTCAGGTCAGACACGGTAACGTTCTGTCTGCGAAACCCAGCTTCCATCGCACTGGCACTGGCATCGGCTTGTTCGACAAAGGCAGCAGCCTGAAGACGGTCAATCAGACGTGTGGGCGCGCGCACCGACACCGACACCAATAGCAGAATATTGACGCTGAGCGACCAAAAAACGCCGTGGGTCAGACTGTCGTCAAAGGGAATTGAAAACAGCTGTTCGGGCTTGAGCCACGCCCAGCCAAACATCCCTTGCTCCATTATGTCGGTTGGCCAAATGCCAGCGCGAATGAGGGTGGGGAGCATCAGGGTATAAAGCCAGACCATAAAGCCCGCAATCAGTCCGGCGTAAACGCCCCAGGCATTGGCCTTTTTCCAATAGATTCCCAGTATCAGGGCAGGCGTAAGCTGAATGACCAGACTAAAGGCAATTAGGCCGATGGTAGACAGTTGTTCGTTGGTGCCATAGGAGCGATGGTAAAAATAACCTGCCAAGATAATAAAGGCGATGGACAATCGGCGCACATAGAGCAACAGCCCAGAAATGTCTTGGCGGTCATTTGACCAGCGACTCTGCGCCCTTAATACCAGGGGCATAATGACATCGTTGCTGAGCATGGTGCTGAGCGACAGGGTGGCGATAACAACCATGGCAGTAGCGGCTGAGAAACCCCCAATAAAGACAAACAATGACAGCCAGCGGTGACCGGTTACCAAGGGAATATTCAGAACAAAGGTATCAGCGGCTACGTCACCTGCGGGGAACAGTATCAAACCAGCGCTGGTAATGGGTATGACCACGAGGGTGACCAAAATCAGATAGAGGGGGAACACCCACCGTGCCGTATTCAGATGCGCTGGATTGGTGTTTTCGACCACCATGATGTGGAATTGCCGCGGTAGGCTAATGATGGCACCTGCTGCCAAAAGCATTTGCGTCCAAAAACCGGTATCGAGGGGTGTGGAAAAGCTATCACTGATCAGGGTGTTGGCACGGTACTGTTCGAGGAAGTTTTCAGGGCCGTTAAACAGATACCAGACCACAAATATGGCGATGGCCAACAAGGCTGCCAGTTTGACGATGGATTCAAAGGCAATGGCAAGTATGAGGCCACGGTGGTGTTCTGTAACATCCACCTGCCGCGTACCAAATAGGATGGCAAACAGAATCATGGCAAAGGAGGTCAGCATGGTGGTGTCGCTAAACCACAGCGGTGTCCATGCTGAGGCAATGGGTTGGGTCAGTACCTCAATGCTGGTCGATACAGCCTTAAGCTGTAAGGCAATGTAGGGGATGATCGCCAGAATCGAGATGACCGTAACCAACACAGCGATGCCACTGCGTTTGCCATAGCGTGACGACAGATAATCGGCAATGGAGGCGATGTTTTGGCGCTTGGCGGTACGCACAATCTTTTTGAGCATCGGTGCGCCAAAAAGGAACAGCAAAATGGGGCTCAGATAGATGGCGATGTATTCCAGACCATTCATGGCAGCGCTGCCTACAGCGCCATAGTAGGTCCAGGAGGTACAGTAGACTGCCAGCGACAGGCTGTAGACCAGTGCAGGTGGCACAGCAGGATGCCGACGACCGCCTTTGTCTCCAAAGATAGCGATAGCAAACAGCAAACAAATGTATAAAGCAGCAACAACAAAGACGAGCCAGGCATCCATTATTCTTATTTCTCTGGCGTTAAAGACGGTGTGATTGTGACACGAGTCGGGGGTTGGTAAAAGACCGGTTTCCCTGCTTTGACAGCATTCCTGATTCGACACCTCCGCTGGGACGAAAACTGCCTGTCGATCTGGCGCCCTCTGTCACTTTGTACGCTGGCAGGCAGTGTCGGGGT
>CAWUUZ010000271.1:0-2863 GCA_963925745.1 uncultured Pseudomonadales bacterium | reverse complement strand
GTTGACGCCTATCACCGTCAAGCCCCGTCCGGCATATTTGGTAGACAGCGCCTGCGCATGGGGCATGGATTCTCTACAGGGAATGCACCAAGACGCCCACACATCGACATACAAGATATGGCCTAGAAAGTCGCTGCTTCTAACCATCTCAAAGGTGGACATGTCGGTTAAAACAAATTCGTCGTTTTGGACGGCGGGTTCTTTAAAATACATCAGGGCATACCCTGCGATCACCACCAGTATCAGCAGAGACAGAAGTAAAAAGCGTTTCAACCAATTACTCTTTGGGTCGGACATACAGCACCAGGTTGTGGGCAACGATGTTATAGCCATGTCTGTCAGCAATTTTCATTTGAATTCTTTCAATTTCTTCGTCAAAAAACTCAATCACTTTTCCCGTTTCGGTGCACACCATGTGATCGTGGTGATCGCCATCTGACAGTTCGTACACAGAATGACCACCGTCAAAATTGTGACGAACGATAAGACCTGCGCCCTCAAACTGAGTCAATACCCGGTATACGGTCGCCAAACCAACGTCTTCACCAATCTCAACCAGTCCCTTGTGCACATCTTCGGCGCTCAGGTGTCTGTCGTAGGCGCCTTCGAGCATCTGTAAAATCTTTACCCGAGGGCCAGTAACCTTCAATCCTGCTTTTTTTAATTCTTCTGGTTTGTCAGTCATGTACAATGCTCTTTATTACGCTGAGTACTCGGTTATCAGTAAAGGTCCATGCCCGTGCAAAGCACATACTACTCAATTTTGATCCATAAGGAAAAGTAACAACCATGCGACGCGCTTTCCTCATATTTGCATTCACCTTGGTGGCTACCGGCTGTAGCGTCTTAAAGCCCTATGTAGTCGATGTCGATCAGGGCAACATTGTCACCATTGAGAAACTCAATCTGGTAGCTCTGGGAATGACCCAGGAGCAGGTGAAGTATTTATTGGGTACGCCTATCATGGCAACACCCCTACATTCGAATATCTGGGCCTATTATTATCATAACCGCCCACTTTCAATGGGTGGTACCGCGCAACTCATATCACTGACCTTTGAAAACGGCAGCCTTGTGAATATCGAAGGCACATCTCAGCTGCTGGATGCTGACCTCCTTTAAGCCTTTTTGTCCTTAGCTGCTTTTTTCGCTAAGCGATTGAGCCTTGCCTGCATGGGGTCAATCAACAAAGGGCGATACAATTCAATACGGATACCGGGTGATACCAGCACCTCATCCGGTTTAGCGATCTTCTTACCAAAGATGCCCATGGGAATGGTGTTGTAATCAATTTCTGGGAACCAGCCTTCTAAACCACTGACGCGCGCGGCGTCGCGTAAGTTGCTGCCTTCAGGCACACCCACCACCACAATCTCTTGCCTCTCTGGTGTGGCATAAGCCACTTCGATGTCTATCACATTACCCATATTGTTTTGATGCCTGCTTACAGAATTCACTGACCATTTGGCCACCAATGTGACCTAACATGACACCTGCCAATTGCCCCAACACCCGCGCCTCGGGTTCAAAACTCAAATCAAGACTCACCTTGCTACCAAGGTCACCCAAATTTTGAAACTGCCAGATGCCTTGCAACGACTTAAAGGGCCCAGAATCAAGTGTCATGTGGATGCTCTCTCCAGACTGCAATCGGTTGGAGGTGGTTAGCTCAGCACTCACACCAGCACGTTTCATGACCATGGTGGCCTTCATGTGCTCTGCGGAAGATTCCAAGACCTTTGTTCGCACCACACCGGGCACAAAATCAGCATAGCGTGCCACATCATTGACCAGATCAAACATTTGCTGTGCGGAATACAGCACGAGCGCGCTGCGTTCAATATGTACCATACGACCTTACCGAGACAAATTCATGACTGCTCGGAGTCCGAGCACTGAAAAGACAACCAGTCCTATCGCGACCAGCGAGTCTTGCATATCCAAACCAAACTGCTGATCAAGAGCGCCGAAGAATACCAGTAAGATAGCAACGATGGAAACGATTCTCAGCGACCAGCGCCACGCCCAAAAACGCCAGATTCGCGTTGGCTGCCATTCGTCTCGCGCGTCTGCAGACCGCATGACCCAACCCACAAATACCGCCAACAATGCGCCTGTTATTGGAACCAAAACCCCTGAAGACAGCACGACATAGTTGTCAAACAAAGACCGGCCATACCACATCACGGCATGCCACCGATTAAAGGACATCTGCCCCGCTACGCCAAAGCCAAGGGTCACCGTCACCACCAACAACACCGCGGTAAAACGGGTTAAGGCGAAGCGATTACTTACTGCCCGAATCAGATTTTCCATAATCAATAGGGTCGATGTCACGCCTGTGAGCACCATGGCAGCAAAAAACACCATGATCGCACGGCTGTCCATTAGGCTAGGCAGCTGCTGAAACAGCACTTCTGTGACCGACCATCGGTCACCCGTTACCTGCAAATTGAGTTGCCACAGTGTCACTGCAGCAAGCAAACTCGCTATCAGGTCAAACGCCATAACCAGAAGCACTACCTTGCCAAGAGACGCCTTGGGGTGGGCAAAGGATCCCGCGATCCACAAAGCCCCCACACCGATACCCAAGGAAAAAAAGGCTTGGTTGAGAATGCCAAAAAACACCGCCTGGTTGATTGCCTCGGGACGCCAGCCAAAAACCCGGTCGAGCGCCAGAGGGATACCGCCATAATCAAAACCATTGACCAGTGCAACGTTGGTGACAAGGGCAATGAGTATCGCACTGACCATCAGAAACAAGACCGGCACCAGACCAAAACGAAAGCCCAGCAACAGCAGCAGAGATAAGACGCCAAAAAAGCCGAATTGAACTAGCGCAATGGTGTCTGTTTGATGAATG
>CAWUUZ010000270.1:0-2650 GCA_963925745.1 uncultured Pseudomonadales bacterium | reverse complement strand
GATGTCATTGACTCATAGAGCGCACCACAATCATCAAAGGCACTTGGGTTTGGCAGGCTGGGCCAAAACAGTGCCATATAGGGATCCTGAACCAAACCCTGGGCATAGGGTGGGTTACCCAGCCAACGAACCAAGGGTTGTTTGTTCTGTCCCTTGCCATTCATATCGATGCCGAGCGCCGCATTAAACAACAGGGGTTTTTGCAGTCCCGCGCGGTAGATTTCAAGCCACTGGGCCAACACACTTTGGGCATCTGGATGGGATTTGAGTAACAGGTGTTGAAAGCCCTTTGGACCCCGATACCAGCCTTCAGCCTGTACCTGATCGGAGTCCGACGCGACCTGAACGGCCAGCAAGCTAAACCACTGCAACAAATAGTCCTTGGGTTTGGGATCCGCCAAACGACAACAGTGGAAATCACCGCTGTCAGTGAGTGGCACCGTACCCGTTAGGGTGACGCCAGACAGACAGATATCGATCGGTAATTCACGCGTCGGTGGCAACAGGTGTTGCTGCAACATGGCATCAAATTCGAGGGCCTGTAACTGCCACTGTTGCAGATCGACCGCTGCCATAGGGTGTTCTGGCAAGCTACCCGACGCCATGGTGCGCTCATAAATGGGCGCCAATGCCTCTGGGTCACTGTCTGTATCGCGCAAAGCAGCCAACATCTCTTGCTGCACCTGATACCGCAGTAAGTTGTTGGTGACAAAGGGCTCGGTGTCTTCTAACGCTGTGGTTCTGTCGTCCAAATAGACACCCAACTGGTGTTTTGCCCAATATTCGGTGGGGTTGTCAAAATAGGACACCAGGTCCTGCAGCGACACGCTAACCGTATCGGACACAGATGCTGGTAAGGGCTGTGGATCAACAGGCACAGCAGGCTGGGCCAATCTCAGCCAAACGGCATCAAAACTTGCTTGGCCACCCTGATACGCCTGTGGGCTAAAGGGCTGCATTGGAATTCTATGGATATGGCTGGGAAAATCCCACAGAAAGGCCCGCGACAAATAATCCATCAGTTCTGCCAACACCAAGGAAGGCTGTTGCTCACCATTGTTATGGATGTTGTTGCCCTGAAAACTCAGATAGAGTTTTTCCTGCGCTGACAGCAGGGTTTCTAAAAACAAATACCGGTCATCACCGCGTCGGGATCGGTCACCCAATCTCATTGGCTGTGATGCCATCAAATCAAAACCCAGGCTCTGTCTTTGACGCGGGAATTCACCATCATTCAAACCCAGAACGCCAATCACCTTAAAGGGCACTGAACGCATGGGAATCATGGAGCAAAAGGTAATCTGCCCCATCAGATATTGGTTGGATGTTGTCTCGGGCCGTCCCAGTTCTTGTTGCAGGTAATACCGCACAATGGTGCCAGTCAAGAGACAGTCATCTCCCGAATCCGCGACACGAACAACCCAATCTTGCAGACACTGGTCTATGACCTGAAACACGCGGCTATCAGCCTCGGCGCCAAAAAACGCCTGTAGCACATCTTCCCTAAGCAGTTGCACCCAGTCCAAAACGCTACGCTCGGTACGCAAGCGCTGTGACAGCACCGCCACCCGGTCAATAAACTCGATTAGCCGTCCGAGAATCAGGGCATCATCGCCCTCAACCGGTGACAGCATGAGCCGATCACCCACCAAAACCGATTCGTCGCCCCAAGCAAACCCAAGCAGCAAACGCTCCAAGCCCAGACGCCAGCTATAGGCATCGGTGGCCGTTTCTGTCTTTAACAGCTGCGCCTTGTGGTTGGCATCAAGTCCCCAATGGATGTGGGCGACATGCAGCCATTCGGTGATCTTGTCGAGCGACTCTCGGCTAAAGCCAAAATAGGTTTGAATGGCAGGCACATGCAGCCAGGTCAAAATCTGGCTGACCTGCAAACGGTCATCGGGAAGGTCTAAAAAGGACAAAAAGGCATGCACCAGAGGATCTGCCGTAATCAGGCTGCGGTCTGCGATGGAGCAAGGCAGGGGTGGTGTTTGTTCCGACAGCTGGTCAAAACCGCGCGCAAAAACGGCTTCAACAAAGGGCGCGTAATGCTCAATGTTGGGACACATCACCAAGACGTCTCTGGGTTTTAAATCGGGTTGTTCGTCAAACTGGGCGAGCAGCCAATCATGAAGGCCCTGAACCTCCCTTAATGCACTGTGCGCCGAAGCAAAGGTGATGCTGTCATCGACCAAGGAAACTGGGGATTCGGTACCATCATTAAGGTGTAATACGTCCTGCTGCAGCTGTTGCAGACAGGTCGGGTTGCCTTGGTGTACTTGGGGGTCGGCAAAACAAGAGGTTTCCAGTTCGGCACGATCACTCAGCAATTTGATAAAGGCCTGCCCCTGGGTTCCCAAACTGGATAACAGGGGATTACCGGTATCTAAAACAGTTTCCGCCATGCCCTTTTCAAACCACTGTGCACGTAGCTGAGACTCACGGCGCTCACTGACCTGGTCCTGCCAATATTCATCGCTGGGATTCAAATACAGCAGATGGATGTCCATACCATTTCGATCACTCAAGGCCTTGAGGAAATCCAACCAGATCGGCGCGATATTGTTGACAGAAAACAGGAACAGACGTTCAGGCAGCGGCTGTTTGGGGTTGCCTGCCTGCGAAACCGCGTCATTGATCAGTTCTAGGG
>CAWUUZ010000269.1:0-6330 GCA_963925745.1 uncultured Pseudomonadales bacterium | reverse complement strand
CACACCGACAGGCATCGTCAAGTCGGTCACCGACATCATGGAAGGCTCTATTATCCCAGGCAAAGGCTTTATGAAAAGTGGCAAGAATCGCCACGATTTGCGGCAAGTGGCCGAGGAAAAGACCGAATTTGGCGATGAGGTGATACTCAGTGCGGCTCAAATCGTGCAGAAAATCTCCCGTCTAGAAGATGAGATGCATAAGGCAGCCAAGGGGATGGAGTTTGAGCGCGCTGCCCAATACCGCGATCAATGGATGGTGCTCAAGGACAAATTAAGATCTGCCTAACACACCCAAGTTGACTGTCGTCAGGCAAAGGGTGATGCAACTGCAGTAATAGCGGTGATAGGTGGTATCAAGGGTATCAATAAGCCATTTTTTTATTACAATGGCGTATAAAACAAGCCCCCGGGCTTAACGAATCTGTCTGTTAACCATGTAAGGGAGTAGTACATGATTGTACCCGTCATTATGGCTGGTGGTTCAGGAACGCGTTTGTGGCCCTTGTCACGTTCGCAGAACCCAAAACAATTTCTATCGTTAACGGGTAAGCACACCATGCTACAGCAGACGCTAGAGCGACTGTCTGGCCTCAAAATGGGCAAACCGCTGACACTGTGTAACGAAGACCACCGGTTTGTGGTTGCTGAGCAACTTCGAGATATCAATGCCTTGGGTCCTATTATTTTGGAGCCGGTGGGACGCAATACAGCACCTGCCATCGCATTGGCCGCTTTGGTCGACCAACAACAGGGTCAGGATTCAATGCTGTTGGTACTGGCTGCTGATCATGTCATTGAAAACAAAGCCGCGTTTCATGACAGCGTCAAAAAAGCCATTCCCCTGGCCAAAAAGGGCCATTTGGTCACCTTTGGCATCGTTCCGACCTCGCCACAAACAGGCTATGGCTATATTCGCTCGGGCGTCGGTATTGAATCTGGTTTTGCGGTGGATCGATTTGTTGAAAAGCCCGACCTTGAAACAGCCCAGAGTTACCTTGAGTCAGGCAACTATTTCTGGAATAGCGGTATGTTTCTCTTCCGCAGCAGCGCTTACCTAGCTGCCCTAGAACTGCACCGACCCGATATTTTAGAAGCCTGCACGGCTGCTATTGCCACCCTGACACCCGATCTCGACTTTGTGCGATTGAATACAGAGGCCTTTGCCGCCTGTCCGGATGAGTCTGTTGACTATGCCGTGATGGAAAAGACCGACAAGGCGGTGGTTGTTCCACTAGACGCCGGCTGGAATGACATTGGATCCTGGACTGCTGTTTGGGATGTCATGGATAAGGATTCTGAGGGCAACGCCGCAAAGGGCGATGTGATGCTTGAAGACAGCCAAGACTGCCTCGTCATGGGTGACGATCGTTTGGTCTGCCTGCTGGGTGTTAAGGACTGCATCGTGGTAGATACCAAGGATGCACTGTTGATCGCAGATAAGACCCGTGTGCAGGATGTGAAAATCCTGGTCAATCAATTGAAGGAAGCAGGGCGGCCTGAATGGCGTATTCACCGTGAGGTCTACCGGCCTTGGGGTCATTATGATTCTATCGGTTCAGGCAGCCGCTATCAGGTAAAACGTATCAGCGTCAAACCTGGTGCAAAGCTGAGTGTTCAGATGCACCACCACCGTGCAGAGCACTGGATCGTGGTATCAGGAACCGCCATGGTTACCAAGGGCGACGAAACCTTTCTGGTCACAGAAAATCAGTCCACCTTTATACCGCTGGGCACCGTACATGCCCTAGAGAATCCGGGGAAAGTACCCTTGGAACTGATTGAAGTGCAGTCAGGCACCTATTTGGGTGAGGATGATATCGTACGTCTAGAAGACCGTTATGGTCGTGCACCTGAATAGCTGATTGCAGCAGACTGGCATGCTTTACGCTAAAGACAGGGGGCTAGAGGTCCAATTACGGGGGATTCAGTCGGTGTGACTGGTCTCCCGTTTTCCGTTTTAACAGCCCCGCATCAACGACGCCAGAAAAAACCCGTTATTGGCAAACCCAGGTGTCTTTCAATGTGGTTTCTTGGCAGAGGGTATCAGCGACGATCGCAACATCGATCACATAGTACAGCGAGGCAAAGCCAAAATTGTCGCGCCCGAGATTGTGGTAAATCATGCCAGTGGCGATGTCTTCGCCGCTGTAGCGTTCGTGGTTATCGGCAAAGTGGCGTGCAGCTTGGTTGCGCTCAGGGTCCGACATCAATTTGGCTACGCGACCAATGCCACTGTGATAACTCTGTACCAAGAGCATGGAAAAGACGGTGTTTTGTTTGTCGATTGGCAGCTGTCCAAATACGGCTTCAAAAGCGGGGTATAGGTTGCGCCGATTTTGCTGAAACAGCCGTACAGCACAGTCTACCTGTGCCATGCGGTGTCGATAAAATTGGGGGTCGATCTCACAATCTTGTAAAACACTGGGTTTTAGCTGCAGCATACCAATGGCATCATCCAGGGATAGTCCCGCCTTTTGGGCACCACTTTCGATAATAATCTGCCCCAAGAAATACCGAAACTCTGCACCCACGATGGGCTGTTGGATAATGGTAGATTTCTCACGATAGACCCTTTCAACCACGTCTATCAGGGGGACGGGGTTTTCCACTGAACCCATGGAAATGCCATCCCATGTACCCCAAATAAGGTCCTCTGGCAGCGCTCCCATCAGACGTGCGATGGCATCCGTGATATTGACGTGAGGTTGGTCGCAATTCAGCGCGAAGGGGTAGCCAAGGGTATTGTCGCTGCCTTCCATCCACCGATTTACCTTTGCCGACTCTTGCAGCTGTTCACGAATGTCATTGAGCTTAACCTGAGTTGCTGCTTTATCGACGCCATTGTCTGTAAAGGTTAAAAATGATCCCCGATCGTCAAATAAAACATGGCGGTCAGCGATATCGCAAAAACCATTCTCCAATAACACCCAACGGCGAATCGTACTTAGGTTTTGATGAAACCCCAGGCTGTATGAATAGGGCAGTGCACGGATGATTGACTGCCAGTCAGCCGCATAGACGGGCGCTGCCGTCATGCAGAGCGCCAGAGGCAACACAAAGGTGCGATACAACAACAGGGTCAAACGTCTGTTTAGCACATTGAACACTCTTACCAAATAGTGGGTAGGGCATTATCACTGCTTTCACCCAGAGCGGCAACCAGCATTAAAATACAACCTAGATCATCACTTAGCCTAGATACCGACATAGAAGGGCAGCCAACCATTGCATATTAGTGAAACCGAATATAAAGTCTTCCAAAACAAAATGGCGCACTTTCATGGATACACAATCCCATTGGCAACACATTTATCAAACCAAAGCGGTTGAAAAAGTCAGCTGGTACGAGTCTGATCCCGTCAGATCGCTTGAGTTTATTGATCAGTGCCATCCAGACCGAACCCACGCCATCATTGACATAGGTGCTGGAACCTCCTTTCTGTCACAACGGCTGCTAGAATCTGGTTTCCAAGACGTTACTGCTTTGGATGTGTCTGATTCAGCACTCGCATTGGCAAAACAACGTTCAGAAGCTACTGGGAGGGCGTTAGAACACGCTAAAGCTGCGATCCAATGGCGGGTAGCGGATATCAAGACCTGGCAACCTGAACGCTGCTATGACATCTGGCATGACCGCGCTGTATTGCACTTTCTCACTGATGCCGAAGGGCAGGCAGCCTATGTAAAAACGCTCCGAGCAGCACTATCACCGGGTGGCTATGCGATCATTTCAGTCTTTTCCAAAGGTGGGCCAACCCACTGCAGCGGCATTGCCATTCAGCAGTATGACCTGCCTGCATTGCAGTCCTTATTAGGCCCTGAATTTACACCCGTCATGGACAGCCTTTGGACCCATAAAACCCCGAACGATGCAGACCAGCTGTTTCAAACAGCCCTCTTTAAATTTCAACCAGATTAAGATACAACTGACTTTAGAATAAAGCTGTATCTCATTGTTTATAATACTATTTATGACTTTTAAAACCCCAGACTGTGGGCATATTAGTTGCTGCCAATTTACGGCCATCACCCTGAAGCCCAGACCACTGCGCCCGCTTTTTTATAAGCTGATAGTGGCAAGGATCTGGTGCAGAAAAAGCCAAAGGTCGCATTGCCTGCTCAGGCTACCAAAAGATAATTTTGGGTCTTAACATTTGAAACCACAGGAATAAACACCAACAATGGTGTCGATTTTTCCCTAATATGCTTACAACAAAACAATAATAAATGTATGGAGCCCTTGTACCTATGTCCAAAACACCAACTGACACCATCATTATCGGCGGCGGCCACAACGGTCTGGTTTGCGCCTGTTATCTTGCAGCAGCTGGCCAAAAGGTCACTGTACTGGAGCGTCGCAGCATCGTGGGTGGTGCAGCAGTGACAGAAGAATTTCATCCTGGATTTCGTAATTCCACCGCCAGCTATACGGTCAGCTTGCTGAATCCCAAAATCATCCGCGATCTGCACCTTGAAGCCCATGGTTTAAAGGTGGTCTTGCGCCCACAGAGCAACTTTTGGCCACTGCCCAATGGCGACAGTCTGTCATTTTGGGGCGATATGGCGAAGATTCAGGCTGAGTTTGCCCGGTTTTCGGAGAAAGATGCGGCGGTGCTACCCGAATTCTTTGCGATGCTCGAAACCATTGCTGATGTGCTCAGAGAAGAACTGCTGAGAACACCCCCTAACGTGGGTGGCGGTTTGGGTGATTTGATCCGCGCAGGGCAGTTTGGTCTACGTGCAAAAAAGCTCACCATGGCACAACGCAGAGATACCATGGCGATGTTTTCAAAAAGTGCAACGGACGTGCTGGATGCATGGTTTGAAAATCCCCATATTAAAGCTGCCTTTGCCTTTGACAGCATTGTAGGCAACTACGGCGCTCCCTCAACGCCGGGATCTGCCTATGTATTGCTGCACCATGTCTTTGGTGAAGCCAATGGTATTAAAGGGGCTTGGGGCCACGCCATAGGCGGTATGGGCGCCATTACCCAAGCCATGCGAGCCGAAGCTGAACGCTTGGGTGTCACCATTGAAACAGAGGCAGCAGTTGCAGAGGTCTTGATCCAAAATGGTATCGCTGAGGGGGTGAGACTTGAGGATGGTCGGAGCCTGTATGCCAAGAAAATAGCAGCCAATGTCGGACCCAAACTGCTTTTTAGCCAATTGGTCGATTCTAGCCACCTAGATCCCGAATTTCAGCGTCTGGTAAAGGGTTTCAAAACAGCATCAGGCACCTTCCGAATGAATGTCGCGCTGTCCGAACTACCCAACTTTACCGCAATGCCTGGCTCGAATCTTCAATTGCACCACCAGTCAGGCATCATTATTGGACCCACAATGGACTACCTCGACAAGGCCTATTTCGATGCCAAACAGCACGGCTGGGCGAATCAACCCATTGTCGAGATGCTCATTCCATCGACAGTAGACAGTACCTTGGCACCTGAGGGTCAACACGTTGCCAGTTTATTTTGCCAACAGTTCGCACCTGAACTACCAAATGGCGATAGCTGGGACATGCATCGAGAGACTGTTGCTGATCTTATTATTGATACAGTCAGTCAGTATGCCCCCAATTTTAAGGACGCAGTCATTGCCCGACAGATACATTCACCTCTCGATCTTGAACGGAAGTTTGGGTTGACCGGTGGCGATATTTTTCATGGCGCCTTGAACCTAGACCAGCTCTGGTCCAACCGGCCATTTATGGGTTACGCTGATTACCGCAGTCCGATTAAAAACCTTTATATCTGCGGCTCTGGCACCCATCCTGGTGGCGGGGTAACAGGCGTTCCTGGTCATAACGCGGCTAAGGAAATGCTCAAAGACGCCTAACCTGAGCCAAGGACAAAACTGGGGTTGTGCTGGTTAATAGAACAGGCTTTTTAAGCCTGTTTTTTTTGGCTTTGTTTTTTGATCAAGGGATAAAACCAGCGTTCAAAACGCCCTTCAATAAACCAACGCTCAATGCAGTAGTAGGTCAGGACACCGAATAGAAAAGACAGTGCAATACCCAGCAAGCCCAACAGACCCAGTTCAATCATCGACAGGTCGGTTAATCCATTGTCGCCAAACAGCAAATAGAATGCGGCAAACAAGAAAACGGGATGAAACAAATACATCGAATAGGACACCCGTGCTATGGGATACCATCCAGGGTGGCTCAAAATACGGGCTACCAGGTGTTTCTTTGGGGGAGACAACAGGCTTAACAGCAGCAGCAACGTTGCTGCCAGCGTAAACAAGGGGCGGCCAAACAACATACTGAGCTTATAAACCAATACGCGCCATGGCGTCATGTCTGCATAGGTCTGGTACAGATCAACC
>CAWUUZ010000268.1:0-3479 GCA_963925745.1 uncultured Pseudomonadales bacterium | reverse complement strand
GGCGAACAGGCCGGTGCGCTAGAAACCATGCTTGACCGTGTTGCGATCTACAAAGAAAAAAGTGTATCGGTAAAAAAGAAGGTTCGAAAGGCGGTCAAATACCCCATCACCATTTTGATTATTGCGGCCATTGTGACTGCCATCCTGTTAATCAAGGTAGTGCCCGTATTTGCTGGCATGTTTGCCAGTTTTGGTGCAGAACTTCCTCTGCCCACCCAGGTGGTGATGAACATTTCAAACTGGGTAACCCAAAAGGGTCTGTTGTTGCTGGTTATTTTTGGTGTTGCTGGGTTTTCCTATCAGCAAGCGCACCAACGCTCGTTGAAATTTAGACAGTTTTTACAACGCCTTACCCTAAAGCTCCCTGTTTTTGGCGACATCATTCGCATTTCTTCGATTGCGCGTTATGCCCGAACCCTGTCTACCACCTTTGCAGCGGGCGTTCCGCTGGTAGAGGCCTTGGATTCTGCTGCGGGCTCCTCAGGAAACATTGTTTTTGAAACCGCCATTATCAATATCCGCAACGAAGTCACCTCAGGTTCTGAGTTGGCTGCCAGTATGAAAGCCGAAGGGGTGTTTCCCTCGATGTTGATTCAGATGGTGTCCATCGGTGAACAGGCGGGTGCACTGGACGAAATGCTATCCAAGGCCGCCTCCATCTATGAAGAGGAGGTTGATACCCAGGTTGATGGCCTGACCTCTATGATGGAGCCCATGATCATGGCCTTTCTCGGTGTCGTGGTCGGTGGATTGATCGTATCCATGTATCTACCCATCTTCCAAATGGGTGCTGTGGTCGGATGATGGATTTTTTGGCTGCACTTTTTGAACCGCTACTTTCACTATTAGAGGCCTCACCCTTGGCACTGACGCTGTGTCTGTTGGCCTTGGGTCTGATGGTCGGCAGTTTTCTCAATGTGGTGGTCTATCGTCTGCCCGTCATGATGCAACGGGAATGGGAACAGGAAGCAGCAGAGATCTTGGGTCAAGAATCCAGTGACCAAACATCAAAATCCGATGCGACCTTTAACCTGATGCAACCCCCCTCGCATTGCCCCCGTTGTAACGCGCCAGTAAAACCCTGGCAAAACATGCCCCTGATCAGCTATGCGCTGCTGCGTGGCAAGTGCGCCACCTGCAAAGCGCCGATATCTGTGCGCTACCCGCTGGTAGAGTTGGCAACGGGACTAGCGACCGCTGCGATTGGCTGGTCCTTTGGTTGGTCTGCAGTCACAGTCGCACTGATTGCCTTTATGTGGATCACCCTTGCCCTCACCATGATTGATTTCGATACACAGCTTTTGCCAGACAGTCTGGTATTTCCGCTGATCTGGTTGGGACTACTGGTTAACCTCTTTGGTGTGATCGTGCCGATACAGGAGGCTGTTGTCGGTGCCATGGCGGGCTACCTCAGTCTCTGGTCTGTGTACTGGGCCTTTAAACTGATCACCGGTAAGGAAGGCATGGGTTATGGCGATTTCAAGCTGCTTGCGGCGCTGGGCGCCTGGTTTGGATGGCAAGCCCTGCCCTTAATTGTTCTGCTGTCTGCCTTGGTCGGTGCTGTCGTTGGCATCACGCTGATGGTTATACTGGGTCGCGATAAAAATATTCCCATTCCCTTTGGCCCCTATCTTTGCGGTGCTGGCTGGGTCTATGTCTACTGGGGTCCTGCCATCATGACCTGGTATCTCGGGTCGTTTTAGGATGACCCATGCCATTCTTTTTTAATCCAACCACCCCATCACTGACCGTGCTGAATTCAGTATCAATGAGGATCGTAATGCGATGATCATCGGACTCACAGGTGGCATTGGCTCCGGAAAGACCCTGGCATCTGAATACCTCAGACTGCACCATGGCTTCGACATTCTCGATAACGATGTGACTGCGCGCGATATCGTGGCACTGGGCAGCCCCATTTTAATGCAGATCAGCAGGCATTTTGGCGCCAAGAGCCTGATGCCAGATGGCACCCTAGACCGCGCCTATTTACGCGAACAGATTTTTTCCAACCCGACTGAGAAACTGTGGCTAGAGTCGATCACCCATCCTGAGATTCGCCGTTTAACGCTAGAGCGCATTGCTGCAACCGCGCAAAACAGCGTTTTGATTCCGGTCTCACCCCTGTTGTTTGAATCCCAACAGGACAGCCTGTGTGACCAAACAGTCGTGATCAGGGTACCCAGAGAGCTCCAAATTGCGCGGGTAAAACAGCGGGATGCCAATACTGATATTCAGGTAAAGCGCATCATGAAAAACCAGTTAAGCGATGACAATCGCACAGAACGTGCAGACCATATTGTGTATAATGACGGCACTATCGAACACCTTTACCAACAATTGGATCATCTGGCACAGTCATGGAAAAAGTCTTAAAAGTACGCTGCCCCACCTGCGACAAAGAAACCCCCTGGTCTACCGACAACAAGGCGCGCCCGTTTTGCAGCGACCGCTGCAAGCTGATCGACCTTGGCGCCTGGGCGAGCGATGAATATGCGGTGCCCGGCAACGAGCTAGAGTCTGATGTGTTTAGCGGAAATCTGTCTGAATACGATCAATGATAGGACGGTTTGAGGCCAACCAGTCTAGGCCTGCCAAATCTTTGGTGGCGAGCCAACAATGTGATTGGTGAACCCTGAGACGTATATTGTGGGATCCCTGCAACTGAACAAGCCCACAGTGTAGGTGCACCTCTTTTCCTGGGTGTTGCCAGGTAAAATCCACATAGGTAACAACAGACCCACCACGCTTACTCTCTGGACTGCTCAAACCCTTGGTGTCGGTTACTATCGCCAGATCCAATTCTTCATACAGTTCACGCAGCAGTGCCTGCTCTAGATTTTCTCCCGCCTCAAACTTGCCACCCGGAAATTCCCACAGACCGCCATGTTCATCCGCATCAGTGCGCTGACAGCACAGCCAAGCACCAGCGGGATTTCTGATAAGGCCCACTGCGACGTCAATGATATCTGGTGTAGACGGTTTCTTCATTCTGACAGAGGCTCGTTTGCTATTTGGCGTAGCGACTGCACAAATACCGCTGCCGGCTGACCACCCGTGATGGCGTAACGGTCGTTGATGACAAAGGTCGGCACTGACTGTATGCCCATGGAGCGGTAATGCGCGAGCTCTTGTCGAACCTCATCGGCATGGGCATCGGTACTGAGTACCTGCCTCGCCAAAATTGGCTCTAGGCCAACAAGCGCAGCGCAGGCAATAAGCGCTTCAGTATCATTTAAGGCCCTATTTTCCGAGAAATAGTGCTCGAATAAGGCCATCTGCAGTGCCTGCTGCTTGTCGAAGGACTTTGCCCAAGCCAACAGCCGATGGCTGTCAAAGGTGTTGTAGATGCGCATACCGTCAGACCACTGAAAACGGAAGCCGACAGCATCGCCCATTTGGCTTAGGCGGTCTCGGGTGCCATTAGAGTCTGCCGCCGAACTGCCATATTTTTCAGCAATATGTTCCCGTACCTCTTG
>CAWUUZ010000267.1:0-3571 GCA_963925745.1 uncultured Pseudomonadales bacterium | reverse complement strand
CCCCTTCAAGACTCAATCAACACCGCAACACCCGATGAATGATAGGCTTATCAACACCAGATTGGCCGCGCAGTTGTATCTGAAATCAAATTCCTGTAGCATCCGCGCTCCCTATAAAAGGGGAAAACTCGATTTACTCCTTGCCTTACTGTAGCAAATCCTGCTGTCCAGAAGGCTTAAACCCACGAGGAGACCATATGCGTCACTACGAAATCGTGTTGTTGGTACACCCTGATCAGTCAGAACAGGTACCTGCAATGCTCGAGCGTTACACCGGTTTGATTGCCGAAAAAGGCGGTCAGATTCACCGGAATGAAGATTGGGGCCGCCGTCAACTGGCTTACTCAATCCAGAAAATTCATAAAGCACATTATGTGTTGCTTAACATCGAATGCGATGATGAAACCGTTACTGAACTGAAGAGTGCTTTCCGTTTCAATGATGCGATTCTTCGTAGCTTGGTTGTTCGCGAAAAAGCTGCGATCACAGAGCCATCACCGATGATGAAAGAAGCCAAGCCAGATAGCCGTCGTAAAGACGCTACCCGTGGTCCAAAATCAACTGACGCTGATGTGTCCTCAACTGATGAAGATGAATCAGTTGATGAGACAGATGGCGAAGCATAAGACTCGGAGGATACTGTAATGGCTCGTTTTTTCCGTCGTCGCAAGTTCTGTCGCTTTACAGCTGAAGGCGTACAGCAGATCGACTATAAAGATTTAGAAACCCTTAAGGGTTATATCACTGAAACAGGCAAGATCGTTCCTAGCCGTATCACAGGAACACGTGCTCGTTACCAGCGTCAGCTGGCAACCGCTATTAAGCGCGCACGCTTTGTTGCTTTGTTACCCTACACTGATAGCCACGAGTAATAACTTGGGAGTATAGACAGGTGAAAGCCCTTGCATCTTTTGCAATGAAACGGTCTTTTAATGTCTATCTCTTGGCTGCAATCAGTGCTGCAATGCCCTTTACCTTTTGGTTGAGCGCGGCACTGGTAGGTTTAGTGACATTACGCAAAGGGCATACACAGGGAGTTTGGGCGTTACTGGCGACTATAGCCGGTGCAACCCTCGGTATTGTATATTTGGGCAACGCAGTGGCATTTTTGCCCGTGTTGATTGGCAGTACAGCGATTGTACTTTTGGCCACGGTTCTTAGAACCACAATGGCTTGGAGCTACACTCTGCTGGCAGGAACTGGAATTGCAATGGTCTATAGTGCCATTGCAGCAACGTTTTTTGGGTCATTATTTGATCCCATTACCGACCAGATTCTGGCCCAACTGAATACGATACCTGATGCCAATGTCTACCAACAAATTGTTGCGGACATGGCTCAGAACAATGGTTTCATCTTGGTATTTGTGGGCGGGTCTGTTGATCTGGCCGTACTGACCCTGATGTTATCCAGAAGCTGGCAATCGAGCCTTTACAATCCCGGCGGATTACGCAGGGAACTGTACGAACTGCGGCTTAAACCGTGGATGGTGGCAACACTGCTGTTACTGGGTTTGATCATTAGCAAACTCAATGTTTATGCACTTGAACCAGTTGTTTTACCCCTGCTAATAACAGGTATCGCATTGGTTCAGGCGATAATGGCTAAAAGAGATATGGGTGGGCCCTGGATTGCTGCCCTTTATATTGGCATGCTCTTGGTGCCCTACATGTTGCCGTTGGTTGTGATATTAGGCATGGTGGATTCTCTGATCGATATTAGAGCCCGCATCCCGAAATCAAATATCAACAAACGCAACAACGATAACGAGGTTTAAAGAATGGAAGTCATCCTGCTGGAAAAAGTCGGCAAAGTCGGCGGCTTGGGTTCTAAAGTGAACGTCAAAGCTGGACATGCCCGCAATTACCTTCTTCCACAAGGTAAAGCAGTTATTGCAAGCGAAGCGAACATCAAAGAATTTGAAGCGCGTCGTGCAGATCTTGAGAAAACAGCCCAGGAAAAATTGGATGCTGCTCAAGACCGTGCAAACAAGATCAACGAACTAGAACTGACGGTTACGACCTCAGCTGGAGACGAAGGTAAGTTATTCGGCTCTGTTGGTCAGCGCGATGTTGCTGATTTGGTTACGGCTGCTGGCATCGAATTGGCCAAACACGAAGTGCGTATGCCTACTGGGCCTATCCGCATCGTGGGTGAGTACAATATCGACGTTCAGTTGCACGCCGAAGTTCATGCTCAGTTGCACCTTATCGTTGTCGCAGAATAATCTGCCCAACCTTAAGTGATACAAAAAAGCGCCCTAGGGCGCTTTTTTTTGCTTACAATTTGCTGCCGCAGCCGTTAGGCAAGTGACCAGCGCTGTCCTGTCGCCCCTACGGTCAGGCCCATCTCCTTCACCCAATCAAGGGCCGGTCCCGGCTGATACAGCGGATTGCTGTGGTTTAAATGAATCAGCACCACCTCGGCTGGACAGTGTGCGAGCCGTTCAACCGTATCTGTGACCAGTGGATGCGGGATGGTAGACAGATCCCGACCGGGCAATTCATCGGCGCTAAAAAAGGTCGCATCGAGAAAACTGATCTGGTGTGCCATCACCACCTCTCGCACATCCTTGTTCCAATCTGACCAACGGTCGATATCAGGGCAATAAAACACCCGATCCTGCTTGCCCTGCAAACTAAAGGCCAGGGTATCGCTGTACTCACCTCGGTGTGGCACCAGAGTGCCAGAAAAAGAGACCGTCTCTGACAACACATAGTCGGTGTCGGGTGTCACCTCATGCAGTTCAATATTGCCCAGTTCCACCAGTTGCTGCCAGGGCGCATGGCGACGAATAAAATCACAGAGCGTCGCGCTTGCCCACACAGGCAAGGCCTTGGCATTGGAAGACTCTCGCCCCAGAAACATCAGGCCCGTGTAATGACCAATGTGGGCATGGGTCAACAGAATCCCTGCCAATTCGGCTTGGGGATAATGTTCGGCAACCAGCGCCATCTGGACACGAATATCGGGTGTCGCATCCACAATCCAATAACGGGCCTGTGTGCCGTCGATGACCGCCATTGAAACGGCCGTTTCGGGCGCCAGCCTGCCAGCAACAACTGCCTCACAGTTGGCGCAATGACAACCTACCTGTGGCAAGCCCGCATCCTGAGCGATACCCATCAACATGATTTCTGCTGTTTTTTTCACGCTGTCTTTCCTCATTTTGCGTAACCACATAGCCGTCTGCATTCCCATCAGCGCCCCCGTGTCTGGGTCACAAAAAAAATGACACCGTCCCAGCGCACAGAAAAACAAAATCGGAACGGTCAACCAGACTTTTACACTATTCCTATAAGCCGAGCTTTACCGTAACATGACCCTTTCTAGTCATTGTAAACACCGAGCGATTCATGACAACCAAGAATACGATGCCCCATTCAGATGACATCTCGTCCCTAAAGGTACCGCCACATTCACTTGAGGCTGAGCAATCGGTTTTGGGCGCGCTGCTGTTGGACAACCATCAGTGGGACAATGTTTCCGATATTATCAGTGACGACAGTTTTTACCATCCTGCGCACCGCATACTGTTTCGCACCATGGGCCGAATGGCCGCATTGGCTGA
>CAWUUZ010000266.1:0-2504 GCA_963925745.1 uncultured Pseudomonadales bacterium | reverse complement strand
CAGATGCCAATGGCAATCTGATTGCCAACCCCAATGTGACTTGGAAAGATGTGAACGCCAACCTACCAGACTTCAAAATTGAAGTATTGGGCCCACCGCCTACCTCGGGTACCCGTGATGCGTTTGCAGAATTGGCAATGGAAGGCGGTTGTTCACAGATCCCATCTATCGTTGCCTTAAAGAGCACTGACAAGGCCAGCTTTACCGCCGTGTGTCAGGGTGTTCGTGAAGATGGCGCCTATATTGAAGCAGGTGAAAATGACAACCTGATCATTCAAAAACTGGCAGCTAACCGATTTGCCTTTGGTGTTTTCGGTTACAGTTTCCTAGAGCAAAATACGGACCTGGTACAGGGATCTATCATTGAGGGTGTTGAGCCTGAATTTGATACCATTGCTGACAAGTCCTATTCGGTATCTCGCCCACTGTATTTCTATGTCAAGAAAGCCCATGTGGATGTGATCCCAGGTATCCTTGGCTATATCAGCGAATTCACCAGCGAGAAGGCTTGGGGCGAAGAAGGGTATTTGTCAGACCGTGGTTTGATTCCAATGCCTACTGAGATGCGCCGTGCGGTTGCTGATCAGGTAAAACAACTGGTGCCCATGACAGGTAATGATCTGTAATGACAGCGGTCACCCCTAATCAAAAGTAACCCTTGGGGATCCTCGCAGAAATGCTTGGGTCCTTAACTGTTTGAAAGAGATGCTATGAAGGTTTCCAGTTTGTTGTTACTGGTATTGTTGATAGGCGGCCTTGGGTTCGCCTTTTCTTGGGTAAAGGCCCGTCGACAAGCCAAGGTTTTAGGTGGCATTCGGCATTTGCATTCCCTGCCGCAATACTACGGTTTTTATGCACTTCTGTGGATTCTCATCCCAGCGCTGCTGCTTATCGCCCTGTGGTCGATGAGCGAACACTGGCTGTTACAGCAGATGGTACTCAACCGTTTATCACCTGAATTGGTTCTGGCCGCGGGTGGCCCAGATCTGGTGGTCAATACCCTGGTAAACCTGTCGCAAGGATTGCTCGCTGGCGAGGACCTACCCACTGACCTTATTGAAGCCGGTGCTTACTGGGCGCGCGCCGATGAACTGGCCAACTACCTCATTACCCTAACGACCATTATTCTGATGCTCGTTGGCTTTGCGATCTCGTACCAGCGCATTCATCCCGATCTTCAAGCGCGCTCGACGGTCGAGAAATTCGTTCTGGTCATTCTTGGTGCCTGCGCTGGTGTCGCGATTTTAACCACCATCGGCATTGTGATGTCGGTGTTGTTTGAGTCGGTCAAGTTTTTCAAATCAATACCCCTAACCGACTTTGTTTTTGGTTTGGAATGGAGCCCGCAAACGGCACTGCGAGCAGACCAACAGGGATCTTCGGGCTTGTTTGGTGCACTGCCACTGTTTGTCGGTACCCTGCTTATTTCGAGCATCGCCATGGTCATCGCGGTACCTGTCGGACTTATGTCAGCGGTCTACCTTGCCGAATATGCAAACCCCTGGGTCAGACAGTGGGCAAAACCCATTCTTGAAATCTTGGCGGGTATTCCTACCGTTGTTTATGGTTTCTTTGCGGCACTCACCGTTGCACCCTTCCTACGCCAATGGGGCGAGTCCTTTGGTATCAGCGTCGCTTCTGAAAGCGCACTGGCTGCCGGCGCCGTTATGGGTATTATGATTATTCCCTTTGTGTCATCACTGGCAGACGATGTGATTACCGCGGTACCCCGAACGCTTCGCGATGGCTCCTTGGCGATGGGTGCTACCCGGTCTGAAACCATGGTTAAGGTCATATTCCCTGCCGCATTGCCCGGCATTATGAGCGGTATCCTATTGGCCGTTTCTCGCGCAATCGGCGAAACCATGATTGTTGTGATGGCTGCGGGTATGGCTGCAAAGATGACCGCTAACCCGTTAGAGGCCGTCACCACGGTCACGGTACAGATCGTAACCCTGCTTACAGGCGATCAAGAGTTTGACAGTCCTAAGACATTGGCCGCCTTTGCGCTTGGCCTGATGTTGTTTGTGGTGACCCTGACCCTGAACTTTATTGCGCTTCATATCGTTAAAAAATACCGAGAACAATATGACTAATTCCCAAGAACGCATTGAGCGATCACTCAAGAAGCGCTACCGCGCCGAAAGCAGATTCCGTTGGTATGGCCGCATTGGTGTCCTGTTTGCCATCACCTTTCTGTTGGTGTTATTTACCGATATTTTTAGCAAGGGCATCGGTGCCTTTCGCACCACCAGCATTGAGCTGAACCTGACCTATGACCAGGAACTGGTCGGCATCACTGACATCCATGACGAAAGCCAATGGATTCTGGGTGACTGGGACAGTCTGGTAAAGGCCGCGCTTCGTGAACGTTTCCCCGAGGTCACAGACAGAAAAGAAAAGCGTGCACTTTATGCCCTGGTATCGAGCGCTGCTGGCTATGATCTGCGTGACCGACTGAGAGCCAATCCAGACCTACTGGGTCAAACAGAGACGCTGTGGTT
>CAWUUZ010000265.1:0-8023 GCA_963925745.1 uncultured Pseudomonadales bacterium | reverse complement strand
AAGGCCCCCCCGCTGGTGCGATATAGGGGGTGTATAGGGGACAAAAGCTAACGAAAACGGGGTTCAAATGCCAGCAAGAAAGGCGATCAACGCCCTTTAGCAACAACCACCGGCGCTGTCCTGTTGAATGGGCGGGCAGGGCGTATCGCCATAGGAACAAAAAACACAGCAGTCACCAGCCATGGGTTTGAGTACCGCGCCACATCCCTTGCAGTCGTAAAAGTACTGACAGGCATCGGTAGGCATGACCTCGGTTTCAACATGACCACATTCTGGACAGCAGAGGGTTGAATCGGGTTTTATGGCCATGTGAAAACGTCCTGTCACAGTGGGCATCTACAGCGGCTTCATAGCTGCAACTGTAGGTGCTCGGGGTTGTTTGGTTTAATCGGTATAGGGCAGGGGGCCGAGGAAATCCTTCTTGCCCAGCACCACACCATTGTGACGCAAAATGGCGTAGGCCGTTGTCACATGAAAATACAGATTGGGTGTCGCATGCTCAATGGCAAAGGCGCGACCGGTGAGATATTTACCTTCCCAACGTTCGCGGGTAATCCTTTGGGTCTCTGCGGTCTTAAAGTCAGCGCTCTGATAGGTCGCGAGATAGGCAATAACGTCCTTAATGCGCGCCTGACATTCTTCGTAAGTCGACTCGCCATCGGCGTGTTTTGGCGCGCTATCAACGCGGTCCGTCAACCGTGCAACACCGAGTTTCGCGGTATCACAGGCAATTTGAACCTGACGCCACAGAGGATACTGGTCCGGCGCAAGGCGAGACTGCATCAACACCGACACCTGGAACCCCTTTGCCTTGGCGTGGTCTTCACCGGCCTGCAAGAAAGCGCTGAGGTTATTGAGCATTTTGCTGAACTGAACAACGGTTAAATCGTATAGCATGGGAAAACCTCAAATAAATGTGTTCTGACATCAAACATCAGGTAAGGATCCAAGCGCATGAGCCACACCCAAGTCGCCGTAAAAAATACCCCCATAAAGATAATCCCAAATCTACAACTAAGCCACAGTTCTGTGGATGCCGTGGGTAACAGACCGTGGGCCTAACAGGGGTAGGTTTGACGCTAATGCTGATGTAGGGGCTCAACCCGAGCCGCTGTATCAAGCGTCCAGACCTGTTCCCCGTCGATAACCTCGGATGTCAAAACCATATTTAGGTTGCGTGCTACGCCCTGACTGCCGACGTTGTTCGGGTGAATGCTGGCCTGAAGGTGACAAAAACCCAGACTGTCGAGCCAGCCAACAACGCACTGCATGGCTTCTGTTGCATAACCCCGTTGTTGCCAATCAACACCAATCACCCAGGCCAGATAGCCAAGTGGTTTGCGCTTGTTTTTGGGCTGGGACAGCGTTGCCTGCACATAGCCAATGGGGGTATCCGTATCAGTCATGAGCACCCAGTTGAACCACAGCTGATCACCCTTGGGTGATTGCCGTGATTCCAGATTGGTAAACCATTGAAACAGCTGCTGCTCAGAAGACGGTGGGTTATTTCCGGTATAACGGTGTAACAGGGGATTTTCGAGAATAGGAAACAGCGCCTCTGCATGGCCACGCGTCTGGGGCACCAAGGTGAGCCGCGGCGTGAAGAGGGGTTGCTCGGCTTGGACGCTTAGGGAGATCAGATTCATCATCGCAGTGTCGCACTAAGCGGGTTGATAGAAAAGGTTAAACGAGGCTGCCAGTGTCTGAAAGTGCGTGGCTGAAAGTGGGGGCACTCCGGGGGGTCCGCTTATCGCAGTATGGACGCTTTTAGCACGTTAGCAGGCGATGTCATAACCACTGAGCGGGCTTGCCAAAAGAGCGGTAATCCGCCTACCTGCCCGACGAGAAGGTAACGGAGATCCCTATTGGTTATGACGCAACGCACTGTATAAAAGTATGGGTGGGACGGTTGGGACGGGTGGTCGCATCCACTTAGTTCAATCATTCATAATCCACAACAAGGGTGTATTGAGGGTCATCGTGGCGCGCCCAGTAACCCTGTTGTAATTTCCGAGTCACCGGCCCAGCTGCCCCTTGGCCGATCACTTGCCCATCGATACGCGAAACGGCCATGATGCCCCCTGCGGTGCTGGTAACAAAGAGCTCATCAGCACCTCTGGCGGTATCCGCAGCCAGTTCTCCCTGCACGACTTCATAACCTTGCTCAAGCGCCAATTCAATGGCAGTACGGCGGGTAATGCCTTCAAGCATGCCGCGCGCTGGCGTGGTCAGAGTGCGGCCATGGACAGCAAAGATATTAAACCCCGGCCCCTCAACCAAGTTACCCCTCGCATCAACAACCGCTGCCGTTTCGGCGCCTCGATCATAGGCGTCAAACTGGCCCATCACGAGATCGAGCCAATGGTAGTTCTTGACGGTCGGGTCGACTGACTCTGGCGATATTCGCTGCCGGCCACTCACGACCATATTGAGTCCGGGTTTCTCGGGAGCTGATATCCAGACAAAGGGCACCACAAAGGCAAAAAACTGATTGGTGCAGGTACGGGGGTCACGCGATCCAGGCTCCGGCAAACCGCGTGTACAGATGATCTCTACATAGGCATCACGCATGCCACTGGCGCGTACGCAGTCCATCAAAATCGCACGCAAATCCTCCCGACTGTAAGGGATCGTCATGCGGAGTTTGTCCATTCCCGCAAAAAAACGGTCAAGATGGCTTTCAAGCAAAAAAAACTTACCCTTCCAGACATGTGCAACATCGTACGTGGCATCAGAGTGCAGGAATCCCCAATCGAGGATGGAAATTTTCGCCTCCGAAAGAGGAACCAACTGGCCACCAACAAAGGCGACGCCTTTTGAAAAATCGGTTGAATCAACGTGCATCAGTGTGCCCTACAGGTTTGGGTTTTCCGGGAAGTGATCCAATTGCCCGAGTATTGTTGTTCCTATAGTAGCCCCTATAAGGCTGAGGCATCAATCGCTTGTAATAGCGGCCCAAAGTTAGGAAACCTGTGATGAAGTCCAATAGTGTTGTGTTAGGGTAAATAGAAATAGCAACAGGCGATAACATGGCCATCAAAGATCAGAAAAACACCCAACGATTTGAATTAGACGCGCAAGTACGCAGTATGAAAGCCGTCGTCACAAGAGACAATGGTGGCTACGAGAAACTGGACTATTGCGATGTTCCCATCCCCCAACCGGGACCGAATGAAGTTCTGGTTCAGGTGCTGGCAGCCGGTATCAACAACACCGAAATCAACACGCGTCTTGGCTGGTATTCCTCTAAAGTCCTGAGCGGTACCGAAGATCTGAGCAGCGACAAGGTAGAGATGACGGACGCCAAGGAGACCCGCGATGGTGGCTGGAATGATGAAACCCCCTTTCCCTTTATTCAGGGTACCGATTGCTGTGGTCGTATTGTCGGCGTAGGTCATCACAGTTTATCAAAACGGATCGGCGAACGGATTCTTGTGCGCTCCTGTATGCGCAGCCATGGCTGGGATTCTTTGGATACGGTTTGGATGGCCTCTGATTTTGACGGTGCCTTTGCCCAATTCGTTATTGTGCCGGCCGCAGAGGCCTTTGTCATAAACAGCAACTGGAGTGACGCTGAGCTTGGCACCATCCCCTGCGCCTATGGCACAGCCGAAAATATGATCCATCGCGCTGGGGTTAAAAGCGGCGATCATGTTCTGGTTACAGGAGCGTCTGGCGGTGTAGGCTCAGCAACCGTGCAATTGGCCAAAAGACGGGGTGCCTTTGTCACCGCCATTGTCGGTAGCGACAAGGGTGATGCCGTTGCTGCGCTGGGTGCCGACCAACTGATCGCCCGTGGCGATGATGTCGTTGCAGTCTTGGGTGAAGGGACAGTGGATGTGGTCATCGATAACGTTGCTGGTGATACCTTTGGTCAGATGACTCGGGTCATGACACGTGGCGGTCGCTATGCGTCATCCGGTGCCATTGCTGGTCCTATCGTCAGTTTGGACATGCGGACCTTTTACCTGAAAGACCTAACACTCATTGGTTGTACCGCTTGGGATGAACCCGTTTTTCCGAACCTGATAGGTTATATCGAGCGGGGTGAAATAAAACCCCTGCTGGCCCAGACATTTGAACTAAAAGACATTGCTCTGGCGCAGCAACTGTTTCTGGAGAAAAAGCACGTCGGTAAGTTTGTCTTGCTGCCACCTGAGCTCACAGCTGAGCAAACCCAAGCCTTGGGCTGGAAAAGATAAGATCAACCGATCAAAAAAGAGAAGGCTGCATTTAGCAACCGGATCGAACTGTCTGGCCGAGCGCTGATCATGATGCCAGGCCGGCCTCTGGTGTTGTCGCGGGCATTACAGGGGCAAGGCAACCTCGCGGTTCATACGGTGCAGTGATCCCACGCTTTTTTGACGCATATACTGGCGCATATAGCTGCCTTCGGGTTTGGTGAGGTAGTAGAACAGCGCAGGATCCAACTCCATATCACGCGACAGACGGTCAATCTGCAACAGGGGGTTGCCACTGGGATCAGCGAGCTCTGCCAAGAGGGCATCCTTGAGTTCGCTAAAATAATGCAGAAAGGTCGGGTAGCTGCTCTGGGGTGGCTCCAGTCTTAAAATGGAAAAACCCGTTTTGCAGGCCGCTTTATAGACCAGGGGGTGCGACCATGAAAACCGTTCTGGCTGACCATGACAGCTCAACGCTTCATGAAAGGCATCAATAACATCCGGTAAACCCGTTGTTCTGCGTAACCCATTCATAATGACTCTCCTCATCAATATGCTGGTATTATATACAGTACTGTACAAAAATACAACACATTGGCGAAAAGCCGTCATTAACCGGCAGATACCGGAGGATAATGCCCTGTGAATAGCGACTGATGGGGGGGCGCTGCAGCTCACTGAAGTTTGCTAACCACACTGCAGTTGGAATTGACGTAACTGAATTATAATTGACAAAAGTGGGTCATTATTTAGTCCAATTGGTGGGTCAATCGAGCATGTAAATCAACAGCAATAGCTTCAGAAAGCGGACATCTGAACGCTTTTGCTCAGCGGTGAAATTGAGCGACTGCGCGATAGAGTCAAAGGCCCGCCCGAGCAACGCGAGGCTATTGCAGGCCGCAAAGTTTTCTACGAATAACTGCGGTTATAAATGGTGGGGGTTACACCAAATTCCCGAGGCCGCTATTTCACAGCAACGTAGACGGTTGCCGTCGCTTCATTGTTCTGGAAAGGGTTATAGAAGCGAATGATGTGGGTCTCTACGCTGGCGAAAACGGTCTTCAGCTTTGCAGCAAAATCAGCAGCCGGAGGCTCGTTTGACCAGAGTGCAAACACACCCTGTTCGCGTAATTGTTCAGCCATGGCGGCTAGAGTATCGGACTGATAGAAGGAGACATTGGCCGTGTTGAGCAACGCACTTGGAGAATGGTCGATGTCGAGCAAAATAGCATCGAAAACCCGACCTGGATGTTCCGGATCGAAGCCGGTTGGTTCACCCTTGGCCAGGTCGAAAAAGCTGCCTTGAACGTAGCGATTGCGCGAGTCGGCATTCAGGATGGCGCCTAGAGGAACATCTTCATTCTTGTGCCATTCGATGACCGGTTCCAATAATTCCACCACCAGCATGTCTCGTACTTTTTCATGCTTTAGCGCGGCCACAGCGGTGTAACCGAGACCCAGGCCACCGACGACGACATCGGCTGGCCGGTCATCCAGAGCGGCGAGACCAAGGTCTGACAGCGCTTCTTCGGCTTTCACAAACAGGCTGGACATCAGGAACTCGTCGCCGAGTTTCACTTCATAGATGTCGTCATCAGTCAGGCCGGGAATGCGCCGGCGGCGCAGCGAGATCTGGCCAATCGGTGTGGGGCGGGTATCTATCTCTTCGAACATTGGGCGCATGGGCAAGTGCCTCGTTTTTACTGAGGCACCATGCTAACAGAAATGGCGCTTTGAAGGCGCCTTGTAAGTCCACTTAACTGGGCAGGCGCTTAACTGGGCAGGCATCTTAAAACTTGCAATGCCATCTCATAAAAGACACATAAAATCGAAAGGATTTATTCACAGATTTCAAGGTTGTAAACGTAGCCCAAGCATTAGTAATTGCAGGGCACTACTCAACTAACCATCAATATATTTAGTTATTAATAATTCAGGCTTACCTGAGAATGCCACCTGTATAGAAAACAGTCATATCGACTGAATAAGGCAAAGATCCTAAACCAATCGGCAAATTAGTCTGAAGCTATATCCAAGTGTGTGCCGATTTTGATCCTTCATACAATGCCTGTCCTTTTAACTGCCATTGCGAATCTGACAGGGTACGAAAGGCAACAGGGTCGTTAACAACCGACTCGCCCCGACGCTCAAACAGATCCTGCACCTTTTTGGCCTGAGGTGTGTAAAATAGACAGCCATTCCAAAGCGATGCAAAAAAGTCGCTGTCAGGCTGTAACCTTTTTACAACAACCAAAAGAGTGCTGGATGTGAGTGAGCAAATTTACCGTATAGCGACAGAGAAATGGGTTGAAGATGTCGTCATCGGACTCAATCTCTGTCCCTTTGCAAAACGCGAATGGGTTAAAAATCGCGTGCGTATCCATGTGAGCCTCGATACCGATACCGAAAGTTTGCTGACCACACTGCAGTTGGAGTTGTCATTGCTGGAAGCCAACAGCGATATCGAAACAACCCTGCTGGTGCACCCAGAGGTGCTGCAGGACTTCTACGACTATAACGATTTTTTGAGCCTTGCAGATGACTTGCTAGAACAGATGGATTTAGACGGCATCTATCAGGTCGCAAGTTTTCATCCTGACTACCAATTTGGTGGCGCTGCGCCAGATGATGCAGAAAACTATACCAACCGCTCGCCCTTTCCGATGTTGCATCTGATTCGGGAAGACAGTCTTGAGAAGGCCATCGAGAACTACCCCAATGTGGCCGCAATTCCAGAGAACAACATTGCGCTGATGAACAAGATGGGGTCAGCCCAGATGCAGGCGCTGCTCGCGGCCTGTTTTGTCGTCCCAGACGCCCTCAAAACAAATCCCTAACGGCGGTCTCAGATCGGATCTGAAAAAGGCCAAAACAAAACGCAAAAAAAGCCCAAAAAAAATCCCAAAAAAAAAGGGACGCCCAGCGCCCCTTTTTATCATCTAACCGTTTAACCGCAGTTGATGTTCTGCCACAGAATGTAAGGACCGCCACAACCCGCCCCAACCAATTCCTTGTGGTATTTTCCACAGCCACCGTACTTGTTCTCAGGTACATTGTCGGCGTTATTGGTGCCGGTTTTTGCCACGATCTTATCGAGCAGTTCAAAGACCGGATCAGACAGTTCCACATGGCCACCCGTCGGTCCCAAAAACAGCTTACCCGTTAGTTTGCCATCTTTAATTTCTTCCAAATAGCCGCTGCCCGCTGTGAGGCTACCGCCCTTAGGGTCTTCCATGCCACCCGCTGCTTGGGGCGCTAAGAATCCATAATCGACCATGCCAATCAGTGCCTCGAGCGATGTGTCGCCAGCGGTAAAATAGGTGTTGGTCTGCCGTGCCATAAGCGGTCTGCGCCAACTTTCGCGTTTGCCATTGGCTGTTCGAGGTGCATTAAAATGCAGTGCCGAGGCCAGATCCGTCATGGGCGCTGACAGCTCACCGCGATCCAAAATAACCTGGGCTCGGGCCAGAGCGCCTTCATGGTCAAAGAAATAAGAACCATTGGTGCCAAAATCGTGGTCACCCATGGCAAACACATTGGCCTGGTTGACGATACTGGCTTGGTCATTACCCACCCGTACTTTGTCTTCTCTGAGATTCTTGGCGATACTGCGGCCCTTCATCCAGGTATCACCTTCTTGGGTGTGACCAAAGGCTTCATGCGCGATAACGCCAGTGACATCAGGCCCAGTGATAATGGGATATCGGCCAGGCACCAACTTCTGTGCCTTCGACAATTTAAAACCCCGGGCAACCAGTTCTTGCTGGCTTTGGGCGTCCAACTGGGCAATTTCAAAACCACCCATGCCACCGGAGACTTCTCTGCTCGACTGACCTGTGGGG
>CAWUUZ010000264.1:0-2865 GCA_963925745.1 uncultured Pseudomonadales bacterium | reverse complement strand
GGCAGACATGGAAAAACTAGACAGCATTAACCAGCTGATTAGAACCCGTAACAAGGAGTTAACCCAGGATTTTAGCGCGGACATAAAGCAGATACGCGGCATCATGGCCAATCACCCATCCGGCGCGGTCATGCACCTGGGTGGCGTACCCATGTTGGCCGATGACATCATGAACTTTGTGCGCAAAGACCTGGTGATATTTGGGGCAGGGGTGTTGGGATTTCTACTCCTGACGCTGACCGTGATCTTTAGGCAGGTAAAATGGGTGATTTTGCCGCTCATTACCTGCGGGATCGTGGTTATTTTTATGATGGGTATGTTGGGGAAACTCCATTGGCAGGTCACCGTCATTTCTTCAAATTTTATCTCCTTGCTGCTTATTCTTACCCTTTCTATGACCATACATTTGGTGGTGCGTTATCGCGAGTTGATAACCCGGCATACGAATTTGCCGCAGATAGAATTGGTTCGAAATACACTGCGTAACATCTTTGTTCCCTGTCTCTATATGGCTTTAACTACCGGTGTTGCCTTTATTTCTCTCATTGTTAGCGGCATTCGACCCGTCATTAATTTTGGTTTGATGATGACATCGGGAATCGTCGTGGCCTTTGTTATCGTTTTTACGCTGTTTCCTGCGATGATGATGTTGGCTGGACGCGATAAACGGGTTAATGCGGTTGATACCCGTGCCTCTCTGACAGGGTTCTTTGCCGATCTGACCCTAAAACATGGTCGTAAAATCATTGTGGCGAGCGTGTTGATTGCCTCTGTTACGGTACTGGGTATTTCCAAGCTCGTAGTCGAAAATGCCTTTATTGATTACTTTGCAAAGGACACTGAAATCTACCAGGGCATGTCCGTCATAGACCAACGGTTGGGGGGTACGACGCCCTTGGAAATTCTGATCGATTTCCCGGGTACTGGCATTGAAGTACGCACCAAAGAGGTTGTGCCAACGGCCGAACTCACCGAAGAAAATCTGTTTGTGGATGAGGACTTCTTTGGTGGCATGGAAAACGCAGGTCAGTTTGAAGACGACATATTGACCACTGATGATCCCGGCAAGTACTGGTTTACACCCGACAAGATGGCGCTTATTAAGAAAGCCCATCGTTATTTAGAATCAAAGCCGGGTATTGGAAAAGTGGTGTCGGTGGCAACCATGATTGAGATGGCTGAGCGTTTCAACGATGGTCAGCCCTTGACGGATGTGCAATTGGCACTGCTGTACAGTGTCATACCAGAAGAATTTAGAAAGCTGGTCGTCTACCCCTATGTCGACCTAGAAACCGGTCAGGCGCGTCTGAATGCGCGGGTACTCGACTCCATGCCTGGCCTCAATAGAAACCAGCTGTTGACAGAAATACAGGCAGAATTGGCAGCTGTCTTAGAGATACCGGAAGAGCGCTATCAGCTTGCCGGGATGATGGTCCTATACAACAACATGCTACAAAGCCTGTATAAGAGCCAAATTACCACCCTGGGCACAGTATTTCTGGGTATTTTTATGATGTTTATGGTGTTGTTTCGTTCTTGGAAAATATCGGTTATTGCAATGGCGCCCAATGTTTTGGCTGCAGCCTTGGTTTTGGGTGTCATGGGTCTTTCGGGCATTCCCTTGGATATGATGACCATTACCATTGCCTCGATCACGATTGGTATTGCTGTGGATAACACCATTCACTATATCGTGCGCTTCAGACAGGAATTTGGCAGAGACCATGATTATCGGGCAACCTTGAAACGGTCACATAACACCATCGGCAGGGCGATGTTTTATACCTCCCTGACCATCATTATTGGGTTCTCAATTCTGGTGCTCTCGAATTTCAAACCCACCATCTATTTTGGTGCCTTGACGGCTTTGGCGATGTTGGTGGCACTGGTTGGATCCTTGACCCTTTTGCCGCAATTGTTGGTGGTGGTAAAACCCTTTGGTTCTGGTGCAGCGGCGGGTTACAGGCAAAATCCAAAACAGCATACCCTGCCGGGGATGTGAGGCTTGGGGTCTTGAGTGGGAAGGTGTTACTGAACAGTGCGTGAAAAGCAGTTTAATAAAAAGGGCCCATTGGGGCCCTTTTTGGTTTTTCGGTTATGACAGTTGGTCGGCCTGAATGGCTGTTAGGGCGATGGTATAGACAATGTCTTCTACCAAAGCGCCTCGGCTTAAATCGTTTACCGGCTTTCTTAAGCCCTGCAGCATCGGACCAATACTCACAACATTCGCGCTTCTCTGTACGGCCTTGTAGGTCGTATTACCCGTATTGAGATCGGGGAAGATAAAGACAGTCGCCTTACCCGCAACCTTGCTGTCGGGCGCTTTCTGCTTTGCCACACTGGCAATTGCTGCAGCATCATATTGCAGTGGACCGTCGATCTCTAAGTCGGGACGTTTTTCCCGTGCTAGCTGCGTTGCCAGGCGGACCTTTTCCACATCACTGCCCGTACCAGATCGACCCGTGGAGTAACTGATCATGGCGATTCGTGGCTCAATACCAAAGGCACGCGCTGAATCACCTGATTGAATGGCAATATCAGCAAGTTCGCTGGCCGTTGGGTCAGGATTCACTGCGCAGTCACCATAGACCAAGACCTGTTCGGGCAAGAGCATAAAGAACACCGAAGACACCAGACTGGCATCTGGTCGGGTTTTGATCAGCTGGAGTGCAGGGCGAATGGTATTGGCTGTGGTGTGTACGGCTCCGGATACCAAGCCATCAACCTCGTTCATGGCGAGCATCATGGTGCCGAGTACGACAGGGTCTTCCAGCTGTGCCTCTGCCATGGGTGCTGTTAAGGCTTTGTGCTGGCGTAATTGCACCATGGGCGCAATGTATCGCGCGCGAACCAATTCGGGGTCCA
>CAWUUZ010000263.1:0-8551 GCA_963925745.1 uncultured Pseudomonadales bacterium | reverse complement strand
TGCAAACACAGAGGGTGCTTGTAATAGAGACAGGCAAGTGAGTAGTAACAGTAAGCAACGTCGCATTCTGGCGTCCTTGTCAGATAATGGAAATGCCATGTTAGCAACAGTTTTTAGTTTGAACCACTGTGAAAGGCCAGTTTCAGACCAAGGTCTAAAGGCCGTTTTGCGGGCGACTGCGACAAAGGCCAGTCGAAAAAAAGCGGCTCCATCCGAAAATGCGCCGCTTAAGGGTGTGAATGCTGGGGGTTTATCCTGCCGCCTTTATAAAGCGGTTAGGTTTATCGGAGTTTTTCGAGGAACAGGTAATACCACATCCCGATGGATAGCATTTGATTGCCAAGCCATTCGCTGCCAGGTATGCGGATCTGACGGCAATTGGCAAAGGTGTCAAAGTCGTCGAGGTGGCCCGTTATGGCCTTGGCCATAATTTCACTCACAATGTGGGTCGTCGCGATGCCATGACCCGAATAGCCCTGGGCATAGAACACGTTCTCAGACAGTTTTCCCAGCTGGGGAATGCGGTTGATGGAAATGCCCATCATTCCGCTCCACTGGAAATCAATTTTGACGCCCTTGAGTCTTGGAAAGGTCTTTTCTAGCGAAGGACGCATCTCACCTTCGATATCGCGAGACGGTCGGCCGCTGTAATTTGCACCGCCTCCGAACAACAGCCGCTTGTCTGCAGTGAGTCGGTAGTAGTCGAGTACAAAACGACAGTCATAGACCGCTAAATCTTTAGGATTAATCAGTGCTGCGACCTCATCGCCTAAGGGTGCGGTTGTAACAATACCGCCTGGCGCCTGAAATATTTTTCCACTCATTTTAGCGCGTTCAAGCTTGTGATAGGCATTGCCTGCAAGCATGACCGTATTGGCTGTAACAGTGCCCTTTGCGGTAATAACCTTGGGCGTTGCACCGTGTTTGATGTCGATAACAGGCGAATTTTCAAAAATCAGTGTACCCAAGCTTTCAGCAGCACGGGCTTCACCGAGACACAGATTTAATG
Organism: uncultured Pseudomonadales bacterium; assembly: GCA_963925745.1. Taxonomy (GTDB): domain Bacteria; phylum Pseudomonadota; class Gammaproteobacteria; order Pseudomonadales; family Natronospirillaceae; genus CAJXZL01. Next base: position 7,542 of record CAWUUZ010000263.1, on the reverse strand, counting down.
AATGCAGGTGCATGTTTTTGCGGTTGTACAGTGCACCGTGGTAAATATCGGTTTCAAGAAATTCGTGCATCTGGTCTTTTTCAACCATGTCCACCAAGTCACCCATGCCACGGTCTACTGCTTCTGCATGCGTTTCACGCAGTTCTTTCATGTGGCTTGGCTTGTAGGCTGTATGCAGATGGCCAAATTTTAGGTCACAATCAATGCCATACTTTTCAACGCGGCTGCGAATGATGTCGTGTCCACGCCAGCGCAAATTCCAAATGAAATCATCAACCGAACTGCCCAACTTGTTTTTCATTTGCTTTCGCATGGCGCCATCGCCAGACAAGCTGCCTGTCACCTGACCACCATTGCGACCAGTAGCACCCCAGGCAACCTTGTGTGCCTCGATAACCGCTACTTTAAGACCACGTTCTGCCAATTCTAATGCCGTGTTGATACCGGTAAAACCGCCACCAATGATGGCTACGTCAACGCGAATGTCGCCTTCCAGCTCTGGGTAGTCACTATCCTGATTCACTGTCGCTGTGTAATAAGCTGAACAACGTGCTTCGCTCATCGTAAATCCTCATTATAGGTGTTTAATATATTTTACATGGGCGGAACAATACCTGACTTTACTGAAAGTTGAAAGCCTGTATTCAGGGCAGATGATAAATTTAAAATAGGACCATAACGGCGGTGTTTTGGCTGTAATGGATAGGAGAGGGAAAGGGATAGAGAAACGGGATGTACGTGCAAATAACGGCGGCATGTTCATCGCTTCAGCGATGCAACTGCGCGATATCATAAACAATATCGAACAGTGCATGCTGATTGAGACAGACCCTAATCGTTAATCGTCGTTGACGACATGGAGCTTCTTGAAAGATTGCTGAATCGTCGCAGGTACGGGATCAAAATGGCTGAATTCCAGTGTGAAGGTGCCGGCGCCACTGGTGATCGACTTGAGCCGTGCAACATAGTCGTGCATTTCTGCCTGAGGCACCTTGGCACGGACCCTGACATTGCCCTTCATCTGGGGTTCAGAATCGACAATCATGCCGCGATGGCTTGCCAGATCAGCGGTAATGTCACCCATGAGGTCTGAGGGACAATTGACTGATACGGCTACCACAGGTTCCAAAACCACAGGATTGGCCTCTCTGGCAGCCTGTTGGAATGCCTTGCGACCCGCAACGACAAAGGCAATTTCCTTTGAATCTACGGCGTGGTGTTTGCCATCAAAGAGTGTGACCTGAATGTCCTGCATCTTAAAGCCTGCAATCACACCCTCGTCCATGGCCTGTCGCACACCTTTTTCAACACCGGGAATGTATTGCCCCGGAATGACGCCCCCCACAATCTTGTTAATAAAGACAAAACCTTCGCCTCTGGGTAGTGGTTCGACACTGAGATGGACTTCGCCAAACTGTCCAGAGCCGCCAGATTGTTTTTTGTGGCGGTACTGGGAGGTCGCTGATTTGGTAATCGACTCGCGGTAATCCACCGAGGGTTTTGCGATATCGACATCCAAATGAAACTGGTTTGCCATTTTCTCAAGGGCTATCTTGAGGTGAATTTCGCCAACACCCTCTAAAACGGTTTCGTTCAAGGTGGCCCTGTGCGATACCAACAGACTGGGATCTTCATCGACTATCTTACGCAGCGTATCGGACATCTTCTGTTCATCGCCGCGCCGTTTCGGCTGTAAGGTTAGGCCATACATCGGCGGTGGCAATGAAATTGACTTGAGGTGGAAGTGGTCTTCGTCGTGGCTGTCATGCAGCACGTCATCGAACATCAGCTCGTCCACCTTGGCAATGATGCAAATGTCGCCTGGTGTTGCCATGGGAATTTCGCGGCGTTCCTTACCAAAGGGCCTAAACAGGTGTCCGGCCTTATAAGACTTTTTGTTGTCGCCCACAAAGAACTGGGTTTCGGGTTTGAGCGTGCCCTGGTGTATACGCACATAGGCCAAACGGCCCAGAAAGGGGTCGATGCTGATTTTAAAGACATGAGCAACCAGATGCTTGTCTGCATCTGGAGATACGTCAATTGGCTTATCGTGGTTCAAAAACAGGGGTGGATTGCCTTCCGCTGGTTCTGGCATCAGTTCAGCCAGTATTTTGATCAGCAATTCAACACCAGCACCGGTGCGCGCTGAGGTAAAACAGATGGGAATCAAATGCTGTTCACGTAATGCCGCTTCAAAGGGAGCGTGGAGTTGCTCAGGGTCTAAGATTTCGCCCTGCTCTAGGTACTGGGCCATTAGTTCTTCATCAACCTCTACAACCTGATCGATTAGTGCGTCATGGCAGCTTGTCACGTCAAAACAGCTGGTTTCGGCTTTATATTCTGGGTCAAAAAAGCAGTCAACAACACGGTTGCCATCAGAACTGGGTAGGTTTATGGGGAGACATTCTTTACCAAAGCGTTCTTGAATAGTGTTAATCAATTCTCCCAGCGTTTCTTTGTTCTGGTCCATTTTGTTGATAACGATAAGCCGGCACTTTTGGCGTTGTTTGGCTACATCCATCAGGGTCTCTGTCATGGTGACGATGCCGTCGTTTGCATCAATCACAACGACCACTGTTTCAACTGCAGGGAAGATGCTGATCGCACGCCCGGTAAAATCGGGAAATCCAGGTGTGTCTAATATGTTCAAACTGTGTTCGTCATCGAGACAGTGTACAAAGGTGGATTCAACCGAATGACCTAAGGATTTGGCCTGGTCACTGTAATCAGACACGGTCGTACCTGCGGTGACATCACCCAGGTTTACAATGGCATTGGTTTCAAAAAGGATGCGTTCGAGCAAGGTGGTTTTGCCACTGGATGCTTGGCCTGTAAATGCAATGTTGCGGATATTATGCATGGACATTTCCCCTATCAATGCAAAGTGCGAAGAGCAACGGCTATATCTGGGTAGCGAACAGCCACTGTCATGTAAAAAGGATTCTGGTCACGCTTTTCTTGCCGTTGTATTTCCAATTCATTGATGGGGGTGTTCCCCTTCATTGACTTGAGTCTGGTCTTTAGGCATATAGCCTTCAATGACCAAGGTCAACTAATCGCCTTAGGAATGCTTTCACACCAGCCACAGGTGGCAGCGGCGGTCTGAGATAAAGTGGCCAACCCTAAAGGTGAATGAACACAGCTTCATGCTATGATAATAGCCCAAAAATTGATATTCAGAGCCAATCTATGCGTCCCAAGTTACGTGTTGCCCTCATTGTGAATCCCATAGCCGGTATGGGTGGCCCCTTGGCCTTAAAGGGCACCGATGGGCTGTCACAGCTTGCGGAGCAAAGTGGTGGGATTCCACGTTCGGGTGAGCGCGTAAAGATGGCACTCAGCGAGCACATTGCCCATTGGAAGGATGTTGCCTGGTATGCCGCAGCAGGCGCCATGGGTGGTGATATTCTGGACCACTTTGGCTTGGCGTGGCAACCGCTTTCGACCCCAGTGCACTATCCCTCTCAGCCTCAGGACACCCAAGCGCTCGCTGCCGAGGGTGTGGCACTGGGCTTGGATTTGTTGTTGTTTGCTGGTGGAGACGGAACCGCGCGCGATATCTGTCAGGTTGTCGAAGACAGAATTCCAGTCTTGGGAATACCTGCTGGCGTAAAAATTCACTCAGGTGTCTTTGCGGTAACCCCCCATGCAGCAGGCGAGGTACTGGATAAATTGGTGTCGGCCGGTCTGGTCGATGTGCGGTTGCAGGATGTACGTGACATTGATGAAGCAGCCTTTAGACAGGATGTTGTTCGCGCCCGATTGTTTGGTGAAATGCGTGTGCCAGACGAAGGTCATTTTATCCAACATACCAAGAGTGGCGGTGTTGAGGATGAACGGTTGGTCATTGAAGACATCGCGGATGACCTGATCGAATCCATGGAGACCGATACCCTGTATTTGATTGGTTCTGGTAAAACCACGGCCCGAATTATGGAAAAGCTGGGTTTGCCCAATACCCTGTTGGGTATCGACGCGGTCAAAAATGGTCTGTTGGTTGCCAGTGACCTTGCAGAATCAGCCATCAGCGATCTATTGGAAGGGCAGCCCGTTCGATTGATCATCAGTGTCATTGGTGGACAGGGGCATATACTGGGTCGTGGGAACCAGCAACTCAGTCCCACTATCATTTCGACAATCGGGCGAGACAATATTCAGGTCATTGCTACCAAGGGGAAGCTAACCCGATTGGGTGGCCGGCCCTTGATACTCGATACCGGTGATAGACAGCTCGATACCAGACTATCTGGCTATTGGGATGTCATAACGGGATACCACGACCATGTGCTTTATCCCGTTACGACCTATTGAATTGGTGATAGGTCTTTTTATCTCAGTTCCTATCTCATGTTTCCATCTTATGTTCTCATCGCAAGTACGCTGCAACCTCACATGATGTCGTCTTTTATAGGTGCGACAACCGGCAGTTTCCGACCGCTGGCACTGCTTTCTTCTGCCAGTTGGATGATATACAAACCCAAAATGGTATCCCAGGGATCAACCGGTACGTCAGCGCCTAACCGAATTGCTGCGCCCATTTCTGCGAAGAACTGTTGATAGGCACCGGGTAGGGTTGGGATCGGTTGTTTGCCGTTTTCTGTATAGAAGGTACCGAATGCTTCCTTAGGCTCTTGCGACCATTCTGGCGTTGCAGGAACTGCCCCCTTCGCCAACCGTGCTTCCTGAGGGTCTAGGCCATATTTAACAAAACTACCCTGTGTGCCCTGTAGGTGGAACCGCATATTCGGTCCTGCTGCATAGGGGCTGCTATGGAGGATGACGTCACCCATGGGGTAATGCAGCTGCACATGGAAGTAATCGCAGACCGATTCTTTGTTGCGCAGCGACAGGCAGCGCGCTGTAACGGCCCTAGGCAAGCCAAACAGGCAGAGTGACTGATCAACCAGATGGGGGCCCAAGTCATACCAAATACCCGTACCATCGCCCGATTTTTCACGCCAACGGTCGCGGATTGTGGGTCTGAAACGGTCAAAGTGGGATTCAAAGGATCGAAGTTTTCCGAGGAGTCGGTCAGCGATCACTGACTTGATGGTTAAAAAGTCACCATCCCAGCGACGGTTCTGGAAAACCGATAAGGCCAACCCTTTTTTTGTTGCCAGACGAATGAGCGCCTTGCCGTCTTCAATGTTGGTCACAAAGGGTTTTTCAACCACCACATGCCGGTTGGCCTCTAAACAGGCACGGGTCAGTTCAAAATGTACCGAGTTGGGTGCCGTAATAATGACGAGGTCAACATCAGCGAATTGGATCATCTCCAAGGCATTGGCATAGATGATCGCATTGGGAAAAGCAACCTGAGCCTGAGCCAAATGGCTGGTGCTGATGGCAACCAGGTCGAATTCAGATGACTGTTGGATAAAGGGAATGTGAAATGTCTTTGCTGACATTCCAAAGCCTACTATGGCGGTTTTAATCACGGTAACAAACCTCATGGCGTTAAAAACGTAAAGGGCGTTAGCAGTAGCTAAAATGACACTATCGGACTGCCCGACAAAATCATACCGATTTTACACCCCAATGGGACATTTTTTTAGCCTAGGCGCCCTGTCGCTCAAGCTGGCTGCGTAGGTGGTCAGCAAGTTGTTGGCAAGACCGCCCATCGGGAAAGGACTTACGCCACACCAACACGACGTTGCGGTGGGGTCCAGAATCAGACAGGGGCCGGGTCACAATGCCCGAGATGTCAGCGCTCGCTAATGCCATATCTGGCACAAAGGTAATGCCCTGATTCGCGGCTACCATGTGCAGCAGGGTAAAGAGACTGGTGCCTTGGAACAGCAGTGACCGTTTGTCTGGAGCGATGTCACAGATTGACAGTGCGTGTTCGGACAAACAATGGCCTTCCGCCAAGACCAACAGCTCACCAAAGGGCAGATCTCGACTACTCAGGCTGCTGCGACTTGCCAAGGGATTGGAATGGTGTAGCGCCACGTGAAAATGTTCCGACAAAATGGGGGCGCTTCTTAGCCCCTTTGTGGGGTAGGGCGTGGCAATTAAGGCACAATCCAAACGGCCTGATAGGACAAGGTCCATCAAAGTGGCGGACGGATGCTCATAGAGTGCTAATTTAAATTGTGGATAGTGGGCATTGAGTGAGGGCAATACGTGCGGTAATAAATAGGGCGACACGGTAGGAATAACCCCCAGCGACAGTTGCCCTGATAGTGGGGTTCCTGTTGTCACACGCTGCATCATTTCTTCAGCAGCCAGTAGCACCTGTTTGGCCTCCTCAGCGAACGCTTTTGCTGAGGGCGTGATGGTGACTTGGCGGTTGGTACGCTCTATCAGGGGGTACCCCAGCAGCTGCTCAAGTTCGTTGATACCACTTGAAAGCGTCGACTGAGACACATGGCACGCAGCGGCAGCGCGGCCAAAATGGCCCTGTTCCACCACGGCAACCACATAGCGTAGCTGTTTCATACTGGGCAAATTTGTATTCGACATATTCGATCATACTTATCTGTTTAATCTGTTTGATCGATTATAGATGAGCGGCTAATCTTTGCAAACCAAAGAGTGACAATACTGTCATAAACCTGTTGTCGATGAGGGAACTACCATGTCTGACCCAAAGCACAATGTCACAGTCCAAAACCTTGAATCTGCCTTCGCGGGTGAATCAATGGCCAATAGAAAGTATCTGTATTTTGCCAAGCAATGCCGCCGATTAGGCGCAGAGGCGGTAGCGGAAATTTTTGAAGAAACCGCCAAGCAGGAAACGGCCCATGCCTTTGGTCATTTAGAGCTGCTCTACCCACCAGCTGACCTGACAGTAGAGGCCATGCTGCAGGCAGCCATTGATGGCGAAACCTACGAATACACAGAGATGTATCCGAAGTTTCGACAGCAAGCAGAGGATGACAAAAACCATGAAGCGGTGGTTGAAATGGATGAGCAAATTGAAGAGTCGCGTCAACATGCAGCCGCATTTCAGGCCATGTTAGCGCTGGCTGAGAAGCGTTTTGGCGCCCTGGCTAAAATTGAAAAGCGCCACGCCCAAGGTTACCAGAATGCGCTAGACCAACACCTACAAACCTCAAGCAAGGGAGTGTAAACCAATGAAGCGTTATGCCTGTATATTGTGTGGGTTTGTCTATGACCAAAGTTTGGGATTGCCGGATGAAGGCATTGCTGCTGGAACGCCCTGGGAGGCAGTTCCTGAGGATTGGTACTGTCCAGACTGTGGTGCCTCTAAGGATGATTTTGAAATGGTTGAGATAGCGTAAATCACCCCCCTGTGGAGTCAAGGTACAATGAAATCTATCGTTATCATCGGATCTGGATTAGCCAGCTATTCACTCGTTAAAGAACTGCGTAAACAGGATGCCAACGTTGGGATTCATGTCATTACTGAAGATGCAGGGGAACAATATTATAAACCGGCATTGTCCTCTGCACTTCGGTTAGAAAAGTCACCTGAGCAGTTGGTAACCGGCACTGCAGAAGACCTGATGGCAGCCTATGGTGTTCAGGTACATACCGGGTGTCGGGTGTCGGATATCGATGTGGTGCTTAGGACGG
>CAWUUZ010000262.1:0-5256 GCA_963925745.1 uncultured Pseudomonadales bacterium | reverse complement strand
AAACATGTGGTGCGCCCAAACGATAAAGGACAGAAAGGCGATAGAACTGGTGGCATAAACCATGGAGGCATAGCCAAACAATTTTTTGCGCGAGAAGGTGGGAATGATCGCAGACACAATACCGAATGCCGGCAAGATCATGATATAGACCTCAGGGTGCCCGAAGAACCAGAACACGTGCTGGAACAAGATCGGTGAACCACCGCCAGCCGCATTAAAGAACGAGGTACCAAAGTGAATATCCATCAGCATCATGGTGACGACGCCAGCCAATACAGGCATAACGGCAATCAGCAGATAGGCTGTAATGAGCCAGGTCCATACGAACAACGGCATCTTCATCCAGGTCATGCCAGGAGCACGAAGGTTGAAGATGGTTGCCACGATGTTAATCGCACCCATGATGGACGAGGCGCCCATGATGTGAACCGCAAAGATAAAGAACGTCACACTTGGCGGTGCATAGGTTGTGGAGAGTGGCGCATAGAACGTCCAACCGAAGTTAGGCGCACCACCATCCATAAACAGCGTGCTGATCATCATGGCGAAAGCAAAGGGAAGAATCCAAAAGCTTAGGTTGTTCATGCGGGGTAGCGCCATATCAGGCGCACCAATCATCATCGGAACCATCCAGTTCGCCAAGCCAACAAAGGCAGGCATAACGGCACCGAAAACCATGATCAAACCGTGCATGGTGGTCATTTGGTTGAAAAATTCAGGCTGTATAAGTTGCAAGCCAGGCTGAAATAGTTCGGCACGAATAACCATGGCAAAGATGCCGCCAAGGAAGAACATGGACAGACTGAACCAGAGGTACAGTGTGCCGATGTCTTTATGGTTAGTGGTATACACCCATCGCATCAGCCCTTTGGCTGGTCCGTGATGGTCGTGACCCTGAAGTGTTGCTGTCATTTTGTTCTCCTCATTGTCCCGCCCGGAATGCCGAAACATCCTGCGGCGTAACCATATCACCAGTGTTATTGCCCCATGCGTTACGCTCGTAAGTAACTATCGCCGCGACATCAGTATCTGATAGCTGCTTTCCGAATGCTGGCATTGCTGTTCCTGGGGCACCGTCGACAACTATCTTGATGTGGTCAACAATGGGGCCCAAAGCGACAGGGGAGTTAACCAATGCAGGGAAGGCGCCTGGTATGCCGAGTCCTGTTGGTTGGTGACATGCTGCACAGAACGTGTTGTATGTGGCTTCACCCCGTTCCATTAATTCATCGAGATTCCAGTCAGTTTTTTCGCTGAGTGCAGCCTCGTTAGCAGCTAAGCCTAACTTCTCATCACGCCATGCCTGAAATTCTTCTGGGCTTCTGGCGTCAACGACGATAGGCATATAACCGTGGTTCTTGCCGCACAATTCTGCGCATTGGCCACGATAGACGCCTTCTTTATTTATCTTGGTCCAGGCTTCGTTCACGATGCCAGGTACTGCGTCTTTCTTAACCGCCAAATCAGGCACCCACCAAGCGTGGATAACATCATTTGCCGTGATCAAGAAACGCACACGGGTGTTGGTAGGCAACACCAAGGGCTCATCAACCTCTAACAGATAAAACTCGCCTTTTTCAGCGGTGCTATCCAATTGGATCTGATCCGAAGGGGTGTTCAGGTTTGAAAAGAAGGAGATTTCCTGTTCAGGATCTTCGTTTAAATAGCGGTAATGCCATTTCCACTGGTATCCGACGATCTCGACGGTCACCTCAGAGACTTCAACTTCATAGATCTCAGTCAGCGTCTTGGTCGCAGGAATCGCCATTGCAATTAGAATTGCAAAGGGGATAACGGTCCAGACAATTTCGACCATTGTATTTTCATGAAAGTTTGCAGCGACAGCCCCTTGGGACTTTCGGTGTTTTAGCATGGCATAAAACATAACGCCAAACACGACGACTGCAATCACCACGCACACGGCGAAGATGATCATGTGTAGGTTGTATACGGAACGGCTGACATCTGTCACACCAGGTGACATGTTGAGAATCCAATCGGCAGATGCCGAAAAGGACGCGCTGAACAGCCCGATACCGACTAGGAATCGAGAAAAGTTGAAGCCAAGCATTAAACACCTCAGGTTTCGTAGGTTTTACAACTGCGGACAGATGTAAGTAAGCACCTGTTTTTTCAATATTGTATTGGGCGCCCGATACGACAATGCATCCGACATTTTCGTTGCACAAATTTAATTTTGATTAATTGCGCTAGGTCAGTATAAAGATTCGGATGGCGTTCTTAAAGCATCTTTTTGGTAAATGTTAAAATTGTCAACGACTTAGGCCGCATTAAAAGGCGGTTGCGTCGGTCTAGACCCAGATATCCACTTGGTTTGTACGGTTTTTTAGTGTCCGCTTGCAAATGACAATTTTTTTCAGAATCCCCTGCAAGTTAAGAATTACCCTCTATACTGCCTAGTGTTAGATAGGAAACCAGTCCAAGGAATGGGTCGTACTGCGAGGAAAAAGAGCCAGGTGAGGGGCATCTCGCACTTTAAGACCATTAAAAAGCGTGTGTTACCAAAAAGGAATTGAGAATCTGTCACACACAGAGCAGGGATTCTTTGTGCTTTTAAAGGTGGCAATAATGCCACCGGTTTGAGGACACCTTATGACAGCGTCAGCCCTGCGAGCCCTAATTGCGGCCGAAATAGAAAAAGACAATGACAAACAACTGTTGCAAGCCTATTTGGTCCGCAAGGGCCCGTTGCTGCATCACAGCATTCGTCTGAAAGGGCAGCACCAGTCTGACAAGCTGTATCGTTTTATGCTGACCTACACCCGCCATGCCCCTGATTTGCTGGTCGATGTCAGAAAGTCAGCCAGCAGAAAGTCGGTCGACACCCTGGTTGAACCATTTTTAACCGCTGCGGAAACCTTTTTTCTGGTGCCGCCGCCTCAGGCTTCGGCGGTTGACGGCATGCTTAAAATGGCTGCCTGTGCCTATCTTTGTCACCGGCTCGTTGAAGAGCTTAATGATATTTGCCACATGTGTTTGGGTGTTGTTCTGTGGGACCACGATCTGACCCATGCCAACCTGCTTGTCCATGCCATCTTGGGTGACGGTAACGCCAACAAGCTCGATGATGTCGTGAGTATCTACATTCACGCCTTGACGCAACAGAAGGAAGGTCTGTTTTCCAACCCTGCCTTTTTAGACATGCAAGCCAAGTATCAAGAGCGCACGGACTGTGCTGTTGCCTAGGTTGTAACCCTGTCAGCACAGGGTTCCTAGGCGATAACACGCAAAAGCCACTCTGTTACTAAATCCTGTCGCTCAAAGGCTGCCTGTGCAGTGCGCCATGGTCTGTTGAACGGCCCGTCTGCCATAGGGTATGATCAACCGCATATCTGATGTACGACAGCCCCTATTGGCAAGCGCTTTCCCATCAAGCAAACCCATCTAATGAGAGTCCTTCATGACAAACCCTTTGTTGCAGTCCAACAGATTGCCGCCATTTGATCGCATAGAAGCAATGCATATTGTCCCCGCGATCACCACCCTGACCCAAGATACGCTCGCAGCAATTAACACCCTGGTTGCAGCACAGGAGCAGCCAACCGAGGCGAATTTCTTGCGTCCCCTTGAAGGTGTTATGGATGTACTGAACCAAGCCTGGTCGCCCATTGGCCATTTGGCTCATGTGGCAGACACGGCGGAATTGCGCGAAGCCTACAAGGTGGCGTTGGCGCTGTTGTCAGATTTTCAGACACAGGTAGGCCAACATCAGGGGTTGTTTCAGCGCTATTCCGGTTTGGATGTGGCGACATTGCCGCCTGTGCAGCAACAGGCAGTAGAGAATGCCTTGCTCGATTTCCGTCTGTCGGGTATCGACTTGCCCGATAAAGAACAGCAGCGCTTTGCGGCGATTCAACAAGAGCTCAGTGAACTCAGCAACCAATTTCAAGAAAACGTCCTGGATGCGACCCAGGGTTGGACCCTGCCTATTGCCGACGCAGCAGCCCTGTCTGGACTGCCAGAATCTGCCTTGGCCAACTTGGCACAGGCCGCAAAGAACCGCTCGCAGGATGGCTGGTTGGTGACACTGGATGCGCCCATCTATATCGCCATCATGACCTATGCCAATGACCGAGCGTTGCGTCGTCAGGTAGCTACCGCTTACGTTACCCGCGCCTCTGACCAGGGGCCACAGGCAAAACAGTGGGACAACAGCCCACTGATTGAGCGGATCCTCGCGCTCAAAGCCGAAAAGGCAGCCCTACTGGGCTATAAAAGCTATGCCGAGGTGAGTCTGGCAGAGAAGATGGCGACCGATACCGAGCAGGTCTTGGGTTTCTTGCGCGAGCTTGCTGACAGATCAGTGCCCCAGGCAAAACACGAGTTTGCTGCTTTGAAGGCCTTTGCCGCAGAATCTTTGGGGTTGGAAACCTTAGCACCCTGGGACCTCGCCTGGACCAGTGAAAAGCTGCGCGAACACCAGTTTGCGGTATCCGAAGAAATGATTCGCCCTTACTTCCCCGTACCGACATCCTTGGCGGGATTGTTTGAAGTCTGCAACCGTTTGTTTGGCATCCGTTTCCAGGAAAATATCTTAGAGCACACCTACCATGAGGATGCCCATTATTATGATGTCACCCGTGATGGTCAGGTTATCGCAGGCTGTTATATCGATCTTTACGCACGGGTAGGCAAACGTGGCGGTGCCTGGATGGATGTGTGCCGCGTTCGTCGTGCTACTGCCGAGGGCATGCAGCTGCCAGTGGCCTATTTAAATTGTAACTTTTCTGCACCGGTCGGAGACAAGCCGGCCCTGTTAACCCATGACGATCTGGTCACCCTCTTTCATGAATTTGGTCATGGCCTACACCACATGCTGACCCAGGTGGATGTGGCTGATGTCAGTGGTATTAACGGTGTGGCCTGGGATGCAGTGGAACTGCCAAGCCAATTTATGGAAAACTATTGCTGGCAGCCAGAATCGCTGGCCTTTATATCAGGTCATGTGGATTCAGGTGCGCCATTGCCCAAGGCCTTGCTCGACAAGATGTTGGCGGCCAAAAACTTCCAGTCGGCCATGACCACGGTACGGCAGCTTGAATTCGGTTTGTTTGATTTTGAATTGCACTGCCATGGCACCGCCCCAACCATCGAGACCGTTCGGCAGACCATCAAAGCCGTTCGCGAACGGGTAGCCGTAACGCCAGCGATTGCAGAAAACCGGTTTGAAAATGGTTTTAGTCACATCTTTGGTGGTGGCTATGCAGCGGGTTATTACAGCTATAAGTGGGCAGA
>CAWUUZ010000261.1:0-3753 GCA_963925745.1 uncultured Pseudomonadales bacterium | reverse complement strand
GATGGAATCCATGATCAGCAACCCCTTCCCCACCCGGGCTGAGGTGTTTGACGTTGCCAACGCAGTACTTGATGGTACCGACGCTGTGATGTGTTCTGCTGAAACCGCTGCAGGCGCCTTTCCAGTAGAAACCGTTAAGGTGATGCATGACGTCTGTATTGGTGCCGAAAAGGTGCGTCAGTCGCAACTGTCTAACCACCGCATTAACGACGAATTTAAAGAAACCGACGAAGCCATCGCGATGTCTGTTATGTATGCTGCAAACCACCTGAAAGGTGTACGCGCAATCATCAGCTTTACAGAATCGGGATCGACCCCTTTATGGATGTCACGCATCCGATCGGGATTGCCTATTTTTGCCTTTAGCAATCATGATGCAACCTTGAGAAAGGTAGCGCTCTACCGTGGGGTTGAGCCTATTAAATTCTCGTCAGACCAAACGGTTCGAGAACTGTATATCAAAGAAGCGATTGCTTCTTTGGCGCACGATGGGCATGTCAGCGAAGGAGACGTGGTGATCGCATCCATTGGCGCCTTTGGCCAACACGGTGGCACCAACTCAATGCGTATTTTGACCGTTGAAGCCGACGCCGTATAACAGACACGAATTTCCATGACGTACAAACATGGTACGATGAATAAAAAAAGACCACCGATGCAGTGGACGAGGACATTATATGCAACATGACTTAGACCCTATTGAAACCCAGGAATGGATGGATGCTTTGGTATCCGTTATTCGTGAGGAGGGAACAGACAGAGCGCAGTATTTGCTAAAAAAGCTGTCTGACCAGGTGACGGGTGCTGGAACCACGGTTCCCTTTGCACTGAATACCCCCTTTCGCAACACCATTACTGTGGATCAGGAACCCAAGTTCCAAGGCAATCCAAAAATTGAACAGCGCATCCGAGATTGGATCAACTGGAATGCGGTTGCCATGGTGGTTAATGCCAACAAAAATGGCGATGATCTGGGTGGTCATATTTCGAGTTTTCAGTCCGCTCAAACACTTTACGATGTGGGCTTTAACCATTTCTGGCGCGCGCCGACCGAAACCCATCCTGGCGACCTGGTTTATTATCAGGGCCATATTGCACCGGGTATCTACTCACGCTCCTTTGTGGAAGGCCGCTTAACAGAAGAACAGCTTAAAAACTTCCGTCGCGAAGTCGATGGCAAGGGTCTGTCGTCCTATCCACACCCTTGGTTGCTGCCTGATTACTGGCAGTTCCCTACAGTCTCTATGGGTCTTGGTCCTATCCAGGCGATCTATCAGGCGCACGTGATGCGCTATATGGAAAACAGAGACAAGGTTGAAAAAGGTGGCCGCGTCTGGGCATTTTTAGGTGACGGCGAGACGGATGAGCCAGAATCACTGGGTGCAATTTCCCTAGCTGGTCGTGAAAACCTCGACAACCTGGTGTTTGTGATCAACTGTAACCTCCAACGCTTAGATGGTCCTGTTCGGGGTAATGGCAAGATCCTACAAGAGCTTGAAGGTGTCTTTCGCGGTGCGGGTTGGAACGTGGTCAAGGTGGTTTGGGGCAGAGGCTGGGACAAGTTGCTCGCCAATGACCACAAGGGCATGCTCGCTAAGCGTATGGATGAAGTCTTGGATGGCGAATTACAGGCCTATAAATCCAATGGCGGCGCCTATACCCGTGAGCACTTTTTTGGAAAGTATCCTGAAACTGCCGAGTTGGTTAAGGACTACACCGACGACGAAATCTACAAATTGCAACGTGGTGGACACGACCCCTACAAAATTTCTGCCGCCTATGAACGCGCTATTAAAGATAACAAAGGCAAACCTACCGTTATTCTCGCCCACACTGTCAAAGGTTTTGGCATTGGCGCTAGCGAAGCACAGAACGCGACCCACTCAGTGAAGAAGCTGAGTCTAGAAGACCTCAAAATCTTTAGGGATCGCTGCGCTGTACCCGTTACTGACGAGGAACTGGAAGGCAATCTACTACCCTTTGTGCGCCCTGACGAAAACAGCCATGAAATGCAGTACATTCGCGGTCAGCGCAACAGCTTGGGTGGATACATTCCACAGCGTCGCATCAAGTCGCTCGAGACCTTGGAAACCCCAAGCCTTGAAACCTTTGAGACCCTGCTAAAAGATACCGGTACCCGAGAAATCTCAACCACGATGGCCTTTGTTCGCATGCTGAGCCAATTGGCTAAGGACAAAAACATTGGTGACCGTATTGTGCCCATCGTTGCCGACGAAGCACGTACCTTTGGTATGGAAGGCATGTTCCGCCAGGTAGGCATCTATTCTGCACTGGGACAGCTATACACCCCTAACGACCGTAATCAGGTCATGTGGTACAAGGAAGACAAGAAGGGTCAAATCCTTCAAGAAGGCATCAACGAAGCTGGCGCTATGTCATCATGGCTCGCAGCGGCTACGGCCTATTCGACCTATAACCATTCAATGATTCCTTTCTACATCTATTACTCGATGTTTGGACATCAGCGGATTGGTGACCTGGCTTGGGCTGCTGGCGATTTGCAGGCACGCGGCTTCCTCATTGGTGCAACTTCAGGCCGTACAACACTCCACGGTGAGGGCTTACAGCACCAGGATGGTCATTCGCACATCTTGGCAGGCACCATCCCAAACAGCATCACCTATGACTGCTCCTACTCCTATGAGTTGGCTGTGGTGATTCAGGATGGCCTACGTCGTATGGTGCAGAACCAAGAAGACGTTTTCTATTACATCACGACCCTTAACGAAAACAATGTGCACCCTGCCATGCCAAAAGGCGCTGAAGAAGGCATCAAGCGTGGTATGTACCTGTTTGAAAAGGGTATCAAGAAGGGTAAGAAATCAGTTCAATTGTTGGGTTCTGGATCCATCTTAAACGAAGTACGGGCTGCAGCTAAAATACTCGCAGACGACTTTGATGTTCAGTCCAACATCTGGGCTGTCACTTCGTACAATGAATTGACCCGCGACGGTATGCAAACTGACCGCCTCAATTTGCTGAATCCTGAAGGCAAAAAAGCAGTCTCCTATGTGTCTCAGCAATTGGATGGACAGGTAGGACCTGTGATCGCGGCCAGTGACTATATGAAGAACTATGCCAATCAGATTCGTAAGTGGGTTCCAAATGCTTACCATGTTCTGGGAACGGATGGCTTCGGAAGAAGTGACACCCGCGCCAAGTTAAGGCACTTCTTTGAGGTTGATCGACATTGGGTTGTTATTACTGCGCTGTATGCTTTGGCAGAAGAAAACGTCATTGAAGGCAAGGTCGTAACAGAGGCAATCAAAAAGTTTGGGTTAGATACCTCTAAACCCAACCCGATGACCGTATAAGGAGTGGTGCATGGCTACTGAAATTATCAAAATCCCTGATATTGGGGACGTGAGCGCCGCTGAAATCATTGAAGTTAGCGTTAAGGTCGGTGACGTCATTGCGATTGATGACACCCTTTTGGTTCTGGAAACAGACAAGGCCTCTATGGAAGTTCCCTCACCCATTGCGGGTGTGGTTACCAAGATAAAGGTCAATGTCGGCGACAAGGTCAGTGAAGGTGATGACATTGTTTATGTTGAGGCTGAAATTGCAAGTGCTACAGCTGACACAGAAACGCCGGCACCCGACGCTGAGTCACCTGCTCCTGCTCCAGATCCTGTAGCTGATAGTGCCCCAGTAACGGGTCAATCACAGGTTACACCCGTTCTGGTCCCCGATATTGGTGGCGCTGAAGGGGTTGAGATCATTGAATTGTCG
>CAWUUZ010000260.1:0-10332 GCA_963925745.1 uncultured Pseudomonadales bacterium | reverse complement strand
TATGATTGGACCGACAAGCGCATCGCGGAAAGCGAGGTGTTTTTACGTAAGGCCTGCGAGATCAAGAATATTTGGATTCCTTACGGCGAATAACGCAACGCCATAATCACCCTTAGGGCAGGCTTCGGTCTGCCTTTTTTACAGCTGTCTTTTCTGGGAGTACGAATCCACATGACCTTGCCCTTTTGGTGCCTTTTTATCGCCACGCTGATGGTTTACCTGTCCAAATTCCCATCAACCCTGATTACCCTTAAAAATGAGCCCTATGACAACCAATACCCCCGGTTGCAGTACCAAAGGCTCGAAGGTATCGGCCACCGTGCCTGGGCATCCCATCAGAATATGATAGAGGCCTATCCCCTCTTTGCGGCCGGCATTCTGGTATCCCATCTGGCTGGGGGAAACGCCTCGGTTTCTGGGGTCTTGGCCATCAGCTTTTTGGTGGCGCGGTTGTTTTTTCAGGGATTTTATTTGGCAAACTGGGGCACCGCGCGCTCGGTGAGCTGGGCTGTTGGCTATGGCGCTACCCTGATGTTGTTTTTAACGCCCCTGCTCTAGAAAACCGTTTATTGAACCCTAACGAAACCCTGCCACCACCAATGAACTAGGCGCGCAACGCCAGGTAGGTTGCCGCAGCCCCCATCAGGGACCCAGAAAAGCGGTTGAGTATTTTCATGGATGCCGGTGAACGAAAAAACACCCGCGCCGATGCGGCAGCATAGGACACCGTCATCAGACCAATCATCAAACCAAAGAACTGCAACACGCTCACCAAGAGCACATCGCCACGGGTCAAATGGGTGAGATCCATAAAGGTCGGCAAAAACGCCAAATAGAACAGTATGACCTTGGGGTTTGAGGCGGAAATCATAAAGCCCTGTATCAGGCTTGCACCATGGGATGCCGTTGACACCGGAACGTCTATCGCATTATTGGTTGGTGCGGTCCACATTTTATAGGCCAGGTAGGCCAGATAGCTCGCGCCGAGGATCCGAATGGCTAAAAAGGTGCCAGTCCAGGTCTCTGCGAGGGTCGCCAGTCCATAACAGGCCAATACCAAATAAACCATGTCACTCAGCACCATCCCAAAACTTAGCCAAAAACAACTCAGGGTTCCCGAAGTCAGGGCGCGCGATAGCAAGGCAAACACGCCTGGTCCTGGTGTGATACCAAAGACCAAAATAGCGATAAAAAACGTAATACTGCTTTCGAGTGACATCTGCTTTCCCTAGGGTGCGCCTATGCGCTGTTAATGGGTGCTTGGTGCTTATTGGCTGTTAGTTGGAGGCATTGAATACGGAGGAGGCATCCATACTGTGGCTAATGAAGCCCGGCTGTATGTTAAGTCAGCATGGGTGACAGTCGCAATAACACCAACCCCAAAACCACCAACACAATGCTCAGTGTTTGACGTTTCGACGGCCTTTCTCCCAGTAGGACCATGCCCAGGAGCAGCGCAAAGAGGATGCTGGTTTCACGTAAAGCACTTACCAGTGCAATCGGTGCCACCGTAAAGGCCCAGATGACAATGGCGTAGGCTACAAATGACGCCGAGCCGCCCAGCAGTCCGAACTGCTTGCTGTTCTTCCACACCGCCGTTAGCAGCCCTGGCTTCCGCCATCGCATCAATGCAGATAGCAACAGGGTGTTGGTCAGAGCCAAGGCAGCATAGAACCCCAAGGCGGATTCAGCGAGTCGTGCGCCATGCCCATCGACCAGACTATAGCTGGCAATAATGACACCGGTTATCAATGACAGGCCTGCGGCACGAAACTGATCTCGACCCTGGGATAGCTGGGTTTGGCTCAAGATTCCCACAATGATGATGCCGATTGCGAGAAATTCGACCGCAGAAAACGTTTGACCCAAAAAGAGCACCGATATCAGGGTGATGATCAGGGGTGCGGATCCACGCGCTAGTGGATAGACGTGGCTCAAGTCACCCAAACGGTAGGCAGACATCAAAAAGGTTTGATACAGGGTGTGTAGCATGGCGCCGCCGAGTATCCAGGGCAAGGCAACCACAGCAGGTAAGGGCGCAAATGCGAAAATCAGCAGTGCGATGGGGGTATGTCCAAGCACAACAGCCGTCATGCTGTGATCGGGGTCTGCATTTTTTTTGACACCGTAATTCCAACTGGCGTGCAACGCTGCCGCTAGCAACACCCACAACATCACTGAAACTGACATAGTCCGACCCTAGGTTGCCGCCATTGCTGTTATCGCCCTCAGATTTTTCACCAGGGCATCTGCTGTCGTATTATTAACCCAATCCCCTGTTGAAGGGTATCGGTATCTTTTTGGTGGCGCTGTAATGCCCTTGCTGCTGTTTTTGTTTGGTGCCATGTCATTGTTGCGGTCTGGCCACACAAATCGGTTTGGGGCTCTCCTAGGGCGCTGAGTGCTGGCGAAAAGAGGTTTTTAGACCGATCAGGTTTAATTGTTATTCAAATAATGGGGTGTCGGCTATACTGCTGTTACCGCCATTTTTGTGTGCCGCCCTCTGGGCTTTTAGGATACTTATGGCAACAGGTACTGACGACAAACATAACTACAGCAATATCTTTAACCAGACCATCTGGTTTGAAGAATGCCGCGCCGATATTTTGAGCTACTTTAAGTCGCGCGAACTGGTCTGTCAGCGGGTACCCACGAGCCCTATCTGGTCTCAAGCGCCTTTTTCGGCGATATGGGCGATTTCGGGTGTTGGCATTCCTGGATTTCAAGGATGGTACGTCATCATTGGTGACCACCCAACGGATGTCGTTGGCATGGGCAATCTGAACGGCGCAACCGAGGTGCTGGAACATTTCGCTACCAAGTGGTCTGTACTGGCGCTCACGTTACTCGAAGGCAAACCGGTGAGTGATTTTAGAATACCTGTCGGTGGCGACCTTGAGCGGTATGGCCGGTCTATCGCAGACCGAGCTGACAAGCTGGCGGTGATTGCCGAACGCTTGCGACGCACAGGTCAGTAGTTGTCCGAGAGGGTTTTTGGTCTCTCTCGTTATGCCTGTTTCGCAGCCCCTGTTTCTCAGCCCCTGTTTCTCAGCCCCTGTTTTACGCCCCTAGCGTTTTCCACACCTAGCCCAGCACACCTAGTCCGCAACAGCCGGTATCTTACTACAGCAGGCCGCCCGTCAAGTATGGCAGCGAGCCTGTCGCTCTATTGCTGGGATTTGGCGTATAGTCAGCACTAACTTGATAGGTGTTTTGATGTTTCCATCGACCTAGGGTATGCATCCAGAGATGAACTGTGAAGGTAATGGCGCAGCCTTACACCTGTGCAGCACGAATGGTTTTTAACAGCTGTTTCTTTTCCTTTGCTGATTGCCAGAGTCCAGCCAGGAAGAAGAACATGGCTACCCAAATCAGTGCAAAGGTAAACAGCCGTTGGGTGCTGTAGGGTTCATTAAAGATCCAGATGGCGGTTAAGAATTGCATGGTGGGGTTGATATACATAACAAAACCCACCACGGTGAGATCGAGGTGTTTGGTTGCTGCTGCAAATAGAAACAGCGGAACGGCAGTCACCACGCCCGATGCGACCAACAATACCGTGGTTTGAATATCTACGGTAAAGTGCAGCTGCTCCTGATAGAACCAAAGATAGAGCAGCGCTAGGGGCAATATCAACAGGGTTTCGATCACCAGTCCGGTCATGCTGCCTACCGACTGTTGTTTACGAACCAGACCATAGAATCCAAAGGAAAAGGCCAGGGCCAGAGACAACCAGGGCAACTTGCCCAGACTGAATAACTCAAAGGCGACAGCCAGTGCTGCCAGAATGCCTGCGGTGGCCTGTAGTTTGTTGATCTTTTCTGACAACAGCAGACGACCGAGCGCCATGCTCACCAAGGGGGTCATAAAGTAGCCAAGACTGCTTTCCAATACCCGGTGGTTTGTCACTGCCCAAATAAATATGAGCCAGTTTAGCGCAATTAACAGCGATGACAGGGCTAACCACCCTATTGCCTTTGGCTTTCGCAACAGCGCCAACACCTCGGGTAGTTTGCCCATCACCATCACGGCTATCAGCGTGGCCACAAAGGCCCAGACGATTCGGTTTGACAGCACCTCCATCGGTGGTACCTGTGCGAGAAAACTAAAATAGAGCGGAAACGCGCCCCATATCACATAGGCTGACAGTGCTAGCAGCAATCCACGCATCTTGAAGGTCCATTAGAAAGGTGTGTCAGCAGCCAGCAGTTCTGGCTGCAGTCATTATGAAAAGAAGTGGGTAAAGCTTTCGACGGATTCCCGTCGTGTGCGGTACGCATTGACAGGGTCAGCCGCATCCTCAAACCCCAGGGCCATGCCACAGAGTAAAACATGGTCCTTATCAATACCCAAAAGGGTTTTTACTGTTTCTGGATATTCAGCCAAGGCAGCCTGAGGACAGGTGCTTAAACCCTCATCCATCGCTGCCAGCATAATAGACTGGTAAAACATACCATAGTCAAAGAATGAGCCCGACTCTAGGCCGTTATGCATCACAAAATACAACATGACGGGGGCACCAAAGCCGCTGTAATTCTTTTTCCACTGATCTAAGCGCTTCTGCTTGTCTTCTCTGCCAATGTCCAATGCAGCAAACATATCCATACCGCAGGCGCGACGGCGCTCCAGAAAGGGTGAAAACCAGTTTTCTGGATAATAGGCGTATTCCATCTTGGGTGTAACACCGGTGTCAAAATTGTGTTCTAGGGCAGCGACCAGTTTCGCTTTTGTTTCGCCCTGCACCACATAGACTTCCCATGGCTGGGTATTGGTGCCAGAGGGCGCCCAACGGGCGGCATCCAAAATACGCATCAGGGCATCTTGAGAAACGGGTTTGTCTTGGTAGGCGCGAACCGATTTTCGTGCTTTCAACGCTAACTGTACGTCCACAGTGAATCATCCTTTTGCTGTTGTTTTTGGTGGCGGCCCTTGTGTCTGCGCTGCCTGGCTGCTCAGTGTAATGGCTGAGACCTGCCATTGTGTGCCTATACCACTAAAGTTATCGCACGCTGCAGCCGGTTTTGAAAAAAAAAGCCCCGAGGGGCTTTTTTGTCTTATCGCTGTGATTAGAAGTCGAGGTTATCAACATTCAGAGCGTTGGATTCGATAAAGGCACGTCGTGGTTCAACATCGTCACCCATCAGCGTGGTAAAGATTTGATCTGCTGATATGGCGTCTTCAATGGTGACTTGCAACATACGACGGCTCAAAGGATCCATGGTGGTTTCCCACAGCTGTTCTGGGTTCATTTCACCCAATCCTTTGTAACGCTGAATGCCATAGCCTCGACGCGCTTCTGCCATCAACCAGGTCAACATGTCTTCAAAGTTAGTGATAGCCTGTCGCTTCTCACCCCGTGTCACGTAGCCGTCTGGCTCGATCATCTGTTGCAACACCGAACCCAACTTTAAAATGGCTTCATAGTCATGACCTGAGAAGAACTGATAGGTCAGCGGATAGTGGCTGGTTAGACCGTGAGACACCAATCGTGTGGTAACAGTAAAGACGTGGCGCTCTTCGTCTCTGCCAACAAAGGCTTCTAGGTGGCTTGCGTTGGTGGTTTCTGTAGCCAACACCGCATTTAACGCTGCTACCCAGGCAGTGACCTTGGCTTCATCATCAAGATCGGCCTTGGTCAGAGGCTGCAGATATATCGCTGCGCGCAATACGGCTGGGGGGCAAACACGACTCAAACGCTTGATAATGGCCATGACCGCATTGTATTGCATAACCAGTGCTTCAAGGGCTGTACCCTTGATGGCTGGCGCACCTTCACTGGTGAAAAGAGAGGCATCGGTCACGGCTTGGTTCACCATGTGAGCCTCTAACGCTGCGTCATCCTTTATATACTGTTCCTGCTTACCCTTCTTGATCTTATAAAGCGGCGGCTGTGCAATATAGACATAGCCCCGTTCCAATAGCTCGGGTAATTGACGGAAGAAAAAGGTCAACAACAGGGTGCGAATGTGTGATCCATCGACATCGGCGTCGGTCATGATAATGATGCGGTGGTAACGTAACTTATCGATATTGTATTCATCGCGACCAATACCACAGCCCAGGGCTGTGATCAGTGTGCCGACTTCTGCAGATTGCAGCATCTTGTCAAAACGGGCCTTCTCTACGTTCAGGATCTTACCTTTTAAGGGCAAGATAGCCTGGGCACGACGGTCGCGACCCTGCTTTGCAGATCCACCCGCTGAATCTCCCTCCACCAGGTAGAGCTCTGATAATGCGGGGTCTTTTTCCTGACAGTCTGCCAACTTGCCTGGCAAACCTGCAATATCCAAAGCGCCTTTGCGACGCGTCATGTCCCGCGCCTTTCTGGCTGCTTCACGTGCACGCGCCGCATCGATCATCTTGCCTACAATGATCTTGGCGTCTTGGGGGTTTTCTAACAGGTATTCGTTAAAGCGCTCTGCCATCTCTTGCTCTACGGCCGTCTTCACTTCAGACGACACCAGCTTGTCTTTGGTCTGGGAGCTAAACTTTGGATCGGGCACCTTAACAGACACGATTGCGGTTAAGCCTTCTCGCGCATCATCACCGCTGGTAGCAACCTTTTGCTTCTTCTGTATATTTTCGTTGTTGATATAGGTGTTCAACGTACGGGTCAACGCGCCTCTAAAACCAGCAAGGTGTGCGCCACCATCACGCTGAGGAATGTTGTTGGTATAGCAGAGAATGCTTTCTTGGTAACCATCATTCCACTGCATCGCCACTTCAACGGTGATGCCGTCGCTACGCTCATGGGTAAAGTGAAACACAGAGTTCAGGGTGGTTTTGGTTTTGTTGAGATAGGTAATAAAGGACTGTAGGCCGCCTTCATATTTAAACAACTCTTCTTTACCCGATCGCTCATCCTTCAGATGAATCCCAACACCGAGGTTCAAAAAGGACAACTCACGTAGACGTTTCGCCAAGATGTCCCAATGAAACAGGATGTTGGTAAAGGTTTCTGCAGAGGGCTTAAAATGTACCTGTGTGCCTGTTTCTTGGCTGTCGCCTACGGTTGCAAGTGGACTTGCTGGAACACCGTGGTGGTAAGTTTGCTCAAAGACTTTGCCATCTCTACGAATGGTCAGGACAAGCTCACGTGATAGCGCGTTTACAACAGAAACGCCCACGCCGTGCAGACCACCCGATACCTTGTAGGTGTTGTCATCAAACTTACCGCCAGCATGCAGAATGGTCATAATAACCTCTGCTGCAGACTTACCTTCTTCTTCGTGCATGTCAGTCGGAATACCACGACCGTTGTCACGCACGGTTATTGATTCGTCAGGGTGAATGGTCACCAAAATGTCTGAACAGAATCCTGCAAGTGCTTCGTCAATAGAATTGTCCACAACCTCAAACACCATGTGGTGCAAGCCGGTGCCATCATCGGTATCGCCAATGTACATCCCTGGTCTTTTGCGAACAGCATCAAGACCTTTCAGTACCTTAATCCGCGACGAATCATATTCATTTGACATTTATTTCTCCTAAGACAATGTACCTTGTTCCACGTGGAACATTTTAACATTTTCTGTATCTCGCCACATGCCCTGAAACACATTGGGATCAATGCAGGTTATGAATACCTGGGCATCCAATCCCTCAAGCACCTGACACACTTTCTGCAAATGGTTACGGTCTAACTCTGCAGGCAAATCATCTAACAAATAGATACAACGTTTTTGTTCTTTGGTGTTGTGCAGATGACGCCCTTGCGCCAACTTTAAAGCCGCTACGACGATTTTTTGTTGGCCCCGAGAAAGAATGTCTGCAACATCTTCCTTCCCTGTCCGTACGCGCAAATCAGCCCGTTGCGGTCCACTCTGGGTAAATCCCCGTTTGCGGTCGCGCTCAAGCCCATCTTTTAGCACGTCAGATAACGCCTTGGTCTTGTCCCAGCCGCGCTGATAACCCAGGCTGACTTCAGGGATGTCGTCAAAGGTCCGCAACAGCGCTAGAAAATCAGACTCAAAGGCCTCTAGATACTGGGTGCGAAGCCCATCGACCTGCTCTGCATAGTGGACAAGTTCTTTGTCCCAGACAGCCAATTCTTCAGCCACTATTCTACCAGATCGCAGCAGTGTATTACGATGCTTTAATGCTTTTTGTGAGCTTCTCCAAGCACCCAAAAACATTTGTTCCACGTGGAACACACCCCAATCCATAAACTGCCGCCTATGGCGCGGAGAGCCCTCTAGAATCTGGAATGCTTCAGCGTTGATAAACTGGACAGGAACCAGCGCGGCCAACTCTGACAGAGCCGCCACCGGATCACCTGAGATCCGAATCTCCGACTTGCCTTTCTCGTCACGCTGGATGCCAACCGGCAGCCTGTTATCGCCAATGGATGCAAACACTGTTGTGTCTGCATGGCCACGCTCGATGATACTGTCTGTTCGGGATGCTTTAAAAGACCGGCCATGGGTGAGAAAAAACACCGCCTCTAAAACGCTGGTTTTTCCTGACCCATTGTTGCCGTGCAGAATATTAATATGCGGGGATGGCTCAAAACGAACATGATGCAGATTGCGAAACTGCTCAATATTTAGCCTATGAATGGTCATAGGCTACTGTCTGTCTCGGTGCTGAACAGCATGACGTTACAGCCGCATTGGCATAACGACATAAAGCGAGCCGTTATCTTCGGCATCTTGAAGCAAGGCGCTGCTGTTAGAATCTGCCATCAAAAACTGAACCTGTTCGCCTGGAATGTGGTTAAACACATCCAATAGATAGTTGACGTTAAAGCCGACTTCTAAATTGGGTCCTTCGTAATTTACAGCCAGGTTCTCTTCGGCTTCTTCCTGCTCAGGATTGTTGGCCAATACCTGCAAATTGCCTGTTTCCAAAACCAGTCGAACGCCCCGGTATTTTTCGTTAGACAAAATCGCAGCGCGCCCAAATACAGACTTCAGCTCATTGCGGTCTGCAATGACCTTTTTATCTCCACCACGGGGCAGTACACGCTCATAATCGGGGAACTTGCCATCGACCAATTTAGAGGTAAAGGTAAAGCCAGGTGTTCTGACGCGGATATGGTTGCTGCCCAGAGCAACATCCACTTCCCCACTGCCTTCACCCAATAACCGTGCAAGCTCCATAATGCCCTTACGGGGCACGATCACCTGACGCTTATCCGCAACGCCAGAGGTCACGTCAGCACTGCTCAGCGCAAGCCTGTGGCCGTCTGTGGCAACCGTACGTACACGATCCTGTGTCAGCTCTAATAACATGCCATTCAGGTAGTAACGGACGTCTTGCTGCGCCATGGCGAATGAGGTCGCATCGATCAGCTTCTTCAATGTTTGCTGCTCAATGGAAAAGCGTTGGGTATCGGGCTCGTCTTCGACACTGGGGAATTCGCTGGCAGGAAGGGTGCTCAGGGTAAACCGGCTTCGACCACTGGTCAAAATGGCTTTGCTGTCATCAACCGCTAACGAAATAACCGCTTCGTCTGGCAGGCTCTTGACAATATCCATGAGCTTTTTCGCTGGAATGGTAATCTCACCTTCAACGCCTGGTGTGTCGGTGGTAAAGCGCCCCACCAACTCCACTTCTAAGTCCGTACCTGTTAACGAAATCTGGTCGCCTTTTAACACAACCAAAAGGTTCGCCAACACGGGTAACGTTTGACGTCGCTCAACCACACCCGTTACCAATTGCAACGGCCGTAATAGGGATTCACGCGGCACTGAAAATTTAATCATTACAGCTACTCACTCCTTTAGAATAAATGCAACGCACAGGCATTGTGAATAAACCTGTGCACAAATAGGGTACAACCTGTTAACACTGCTATCAGGTTGTGAGCTTTCTTAACAAATTGTCATAATCTTCTCGAATGTCGAGGCTAATCTCTCGCAATTCTTTAATCTTTTTACAGGCGTGTAACACCGTTGTATGGTCACGTCCGCCAAATGCCTCACCAATTTCTGGCAAACTGTGGCTGGTTAATTCCTTAGCCAAGGACATCGCAACCTGCCGTGGTCGGGCAACACTTCTGCTTCGTCGCTTTGACGATAAATCAGACACCTTGATTTTATAATATTCAGCGACAATTTTCTGAATATTATCAACACTGACCTGTTTCTTTTGCAGATCCATCAAATCCCGCAACGAACTGTTGACCAGCTCAACCGAAATAGGCTTGCCGGTAAACTGAGAATTAGCCACCACACGCTTTAGTGCACCTTCCAATTCACGTACATTTGACCGCACCAATCGGGCGATAGATAAACCCGCATCGTGGGGCAAACGCACACCAGTTTGTTCTGCCTTTTTCATCAAAATAGCGGCACGGGTTTCTAGATCGGGTGGATCAACCTGAACGGT
>CAWUUZ010000259.1:0-4910 GCA_963925745.1 uncultured Pseudomonadales bacterium | reverse complement strand
GGCTTTGCAGCCCAAAATGTTGCTGTTAGATGAGCCGGTTGCAGGTATGAATCGCGAAGAAACTGAAGACATCGCCCGTTTTATTCTCGATATTCAAGAGCGCTGGAATACCACCATTTTGCTAGTGGAACATGACATGAGCATGGTCATGGATATTTCTGATCAAGTGATCGTATTGAATTTTGGTAAGCAGATTGCCAGTGGGTCGCCTCAAGAAGTGCAAAAAAATCCCGATGTTATTGAGGCGTATTTGGGTACCAGTGCCAAGGGAGTTGTTTAACGATGGGGCAGTTCTCGCAGTACGTCATGAATGGCATTATGAATGGCAGTGTGTATGCACTTATTGCACTGGGTATCGTATCTATTTTTAAATCAACCAAGGTCGTGAATTTTGCCCAAGGGCACGTGATCATGTTTGGGGCCTATTTCTATTTTACCTTCGCTGTGATGTTACCTGAAGCCACATTCATGCCCGATTGGGTGTTGAAGTGGGAGCCTGAATGGCTGGCTGGGTACAAGGAAGGCGCATTGATGTTTTCTCAAAAGGCCGCGATTGCTGGTTGGGTTAATAATGTGCCTCGGATAATACTGGGTCTTGTGGGCGCTGTGATTTGTAATGGCCTACTTGGATTACTGATAGAACGTGTGTTTATGCGTCCCTTACTCGGGCAGTCGAGCTTTGCCATGATCCTGTGCACCATTGGTCTTATCTGGGTGCTAGAGGGCAGTGCCTCGCTCATTTGGACAGCGGATGTCGATCAGGTCCCGCCGTTAGGGCCCAACTTTCCAATTCGTTTTTCGTTGTTTGGTGAACAGGTGTTTTTCTTCAGTGCGTCGGTAGTGAATTTTGTTTTGGCTTTGCTGCTATTTGGTTCGTTGATGTTGGTGCTGCGGTTCACGCGTTCAGGTGTGGCAATTCGTGCAACGGCAGAAGACCAAAGTACCGCTTACGCAATGGGCATCAACGTGCCTGCTGTTTTTTCCAGTGCTTGGGTTATTGCGTCTACTACCGGGGCTTTTGCAGGCGCCATTCTTGCCAGTCGCAATGGATTGTCACCTACATTAGGGCTGTTCGGATTATCGGTATTGGCCATTGTTTTGATGGGTGGCTTGGATTCCTTCTTGGGTGTTCTCATCGCGGCCATGATGGTGGGTATATTTGAGTCCCTTGCTCAATGGCAGTGGGGTGGAGAGATCGCGGAAATTGTGCCTTATGTGTTGGTGTTGATAGTTATTTTATGGCGACCTAATGGATTATTAGGGCAAGCCGAAATTGAACGAATATAGGAAGTGATCGCCTGTGATTATTGGTGAATACAAAACAGACTACGCACAGGATGAAGGCATCTGGAATACCTGGGCCAAGAAACTCGGATTCCTTCTGGCCTTGGCCGTGTTGTTGCTCATTCCATTTGTTGCCAATGATTATCAATTGTTGATGGCCGGGCAAATAGCTATTTTTGTCATTGCCGTTGTGGGTTTGAATGTAGTAGTCGGCTATACCGGTCTCATGTCATTGGGGCACGGGGCATTTTTTGCAATCGGCGCCTATACCGCTGTCGCCATACACCAGTTTTTCCCGCACATATTTCCTTTAATCACACTGGTTATATCAATGGTTGTTGCCGGCTTTTTTGGTTTTCTTTTTGGACTGCCGTCGTTGCGCGTTAAGGGTCTATATTTGGCGGTTGCCACATTATCAGCAAACTTTATTGTGTTGTTTTTTATCAGACAAGATTGGCTCGAACATTTTACGGGTGGTCGTGGGGGCACAGAAACGCCCAATGCTTACCTGTTCGGGACTGAATTGGTTACCAACCAACAAAAATATTTTTTGATCGTGCCAATCACGATTGTACTGTTTCTTTTTGCCCAGAACTTGTTTCGCAGCCGTTTCGGTCGTGCACTGATTGCCATTAGGGATAACGACCATTCCGCCGAAATTTTGGGTATTTCCTTGTTTAACTACAAGCTAAAGAGTTTTGTTATATCTGCCGCCTATTGTGGTGCGGCAGGCACGCTGTGGGCCTATTTTTTTCCAGCAATTTTACCTGAAGATTTTGGTCTCAATATGTCGATCACCCTGTTGATATGTTTGGTTGCAGGTGGCATGGGGCGCTCATTGGGTCCAATTTTTGGCACTATTTTGATTTTGATGGTGCCTGAGATATTGAAAATGGTGGCGTTTTACTTTTCTGAGGGTAACGCCAGCGCACAGATTTATTTTAGTCCGATAAGGGACATCGTATTTGGCTTGATGATTATTGGATTCTTGATTTTCGAACCCATGGGATTGGTATCCATTTGGGATCGATTTTGGCGTTTTATTTCGCGCTGGCCGTTCGCAAAATAACAACAAGAGAGGATACTATCATGGCAATTAAGAGAAGAACCCTGTTGCAAGCAGGCGCTGCATTTGCAGCCGCTATCGCTGCTCCGTCTATCGTCAGGGCCGAAACAAAAGTGTGGCGTGTGGGCGCGTCGCTCCCTATGACCGGTCCATTTGCGACTGCAGGTCAATTGGTTGCACCCGCGTTCGCAGAATTTGAAACAGTCGTTAACGACAATGGCGGTATCGGCGGTATTCCCATCAAAATCGAAGTTGAAGACTCGGGCTATATACCCAAAAACGCCTTGGCGAATTTCCAACGTTCATTGGCCGGTGGCGACCTTCACTACTATTTCGGTGACTCGACAGGCTTTATGGAGTTAGTTGGTCCAACCCTAAAGGGTGACCAAGCCGTTATGATGGGTTCCACATCCTTTGCGTCAGTGTTGGCAAATCCCAAAGAACGTCCATATCAATATATGGCGGGACCTACCTATGAAGACCAATTTGAAATTCTATTGCGGGATGTTGCTGCCAAAGGTGGTAAGACGGTTGCGTTTATCTACTCAGATACAGAGTTTGGCAGAGACCCAATCGCGCATGGACGTAAAATTGCAGGTGAATTGGGCTTAAAAGTCGTACTTGAAGAAGTGACCAAGCCTGCTGGGGCAGATATTGAAAGCCATGTGACCAAATTGGCACAAGCCAACCCAGATTATGCCTTACTTCAGGGCTATGTGACGGGTGTGTGGCCACAATTGATTGGTGCTGCGCGTGCATTTGGATTGACCACCCAGTTCATGGGTACATTCTGGGCCATGGAAAAAGTAGTTGCCGATAAGGTGACTGACCAAGCAGGTCCATTCCTTGACGGCTATCAGGGTGTCATGCCTTATCGTTATTTCTACGATCAGGAAAATGCACCTTACTACCGTGAATTGGCAGCGCAGAAAAAGGCCGCCAATCCCGACTTCCCAGGCTATGTCGTTACTTGGGAGCTCGAAGGTCGACTGAATCTAGAGCTATGGAAAAAGTCGATGGAAATGACGTTGGAAGCCAACAAACAAATCACTGCCGATAACCTCATGGCTTCTTTTAGAAGCATAAAGGATTGGGACAGTGGTGGGTTCTTTGGCAGCCCAGTGACCATTAAAGACCATAAGATCGGACAGGGCCGGGTCTATCGCTATAGCGCAGATACCAAGCTCTTTACGCCTTCTTCTGATTGGCTTACTACCTAAAAAGGACAAGAGAGCCGCGAAAGCGGCTCTCGGAGCGACTTTCTATGTTACGAATTGAAAACATCGATGTTGATTATCACCATGCCATTCAGGTGCTTAAAGGGCTGTCTATTGCCGTGAAGTCAGGTGAAGTGACGGCGCTGTTAGGTGCCAATGGCGCTGGAAAAACGACGGTGTTAAAGGCGGTTTCTGGACTGCTTCCTTTAGAAAATGGCCATATCGGTGATGGTCGTATTTATTTCAACGATCAATTGATAAACAAAACCAAGCCACACGAATTGGCGCGACATGGTTTGGTCCATGTGAGGGAAGGGCGGCGCGTTTTTTCAGAAATGTCAGTAGAAGACAACCTGGTGGCTGCGTCATACGCCCTGACAGGCAGGAATGTGAAACCGGACTATGAGCAGGTATACCACTATTTCCCGCGTCTAAAAGAACGCTCTAAGCAGCTAGCAGGCTTGTTGTCGGGAGGCGAACAACAGATGTTGGCCATTGGCCGGGCTATTATCGGCCAACCAAAGCTGATTTTACTAGATGAGCCCTCGCTGGGGCTTGCACCTATCGTAGTAGAAGAGATTTTTAATATCATTAGCACAATCAACCGTGAACAACAGGTCAGCATGCTGTTGGTCGAGCAAAACGCAGGTGCTGCATTCAGTATCGCGCACCAGGGGTATATTTTGGAAAATGGTAAGGTCGTTTTGGAAGGCACCATTGATGCCCTGCGTAAAAATGAAGATATTCAAACGTTTTACTTAGGTATGGGTGACCATCTCGACGCGAAGTCATTTCGAGATGTGAAACATTATAAGCGTCGTAAACGTTGGTTAAATTGAGGTAAACATGTCATTGGACGGTCAAACGGCACTTAAAAGTTATCGAAGCGTTACTCAAATGCTAGAGCAGCATGCCAGCGCATTTTCAAATGAAGTAGCCATTCGCCAAAAGAAATTTGGTATTTGGCAGGAAATGACGTGGCTTCAATATTTTGATGAAACACAGCTCATTGCAGCGGGTTTGTTGTCTATTGGTATCGCGCCTGGTGCGCATTTGGGCATTATCGCTGAGAACTGCCAAGAGTGGATAATGGCACAACTTGGCGCTAATTTTGCGAATACGGTGCCTTGTGGGGTCTATCCAACCAGTCCAGGCAACGAAGTACTTTATTTGTTGACCAGTGCTGAATGCTCATTGGTGTTTTGCGAGGATCAAGAGCAAGTCGATAAATTGTTAGAAATCCGTTCGCAATTACCCCTAGTGAAAAAAATCGTGGTGTTCGATGACAAAGGTTTAAAGAACTATCATGAACCTGATCTGATGACACTTGACGCATTGATGGC
>CAWUUZ010000258.1:0-9690 GCA_963925745.1 uncultured Pseudomonadales bacterium | reverse complement strand
ATGGTACTGGCGATATAGCCCGCTTCATCCTGTTCGTTGTAGGCGGCGTATAATTTGATGCGCTCGCCACCGTCATCCTCTGTCCACAATTCTTTGCCCAGACGCTTTACATTATTGGCAATAACGGCATTGGCCGCCTTAAGAATCACCGCCGTTGAACGGTAATTCTGTTCAAGTTTGATCATTTCTGTGTCGGGATAGTCTTCTTGAATCTGCCAAATATTTTCAACCCGCGCGCCACGCCAGCCATAAATTGACTGGTCATCATCGCCCACCACGGTAAGCCCAACGGTATCGCCACACAGAACACGCAACCAGGCATATTGAATGCGGTTGGTGTCCTGAAACTCATCAACCAGTACATGCTGTAATTGCTGTTGGTAATGCGCCAATACGGTAGGATTGTTGAGCCACAATTCGTGCGCACGCAACAAGAGCTCGCCAAAATCGACCAGACCATTTTGAAAGCAGAGGGCCTCATAGGCTGCGTAAATACGGCGCTGCCAATCGAGGTGGCGGTCTGCGGTTACAGGAACAAACTGTGCTCTGATGCCTTCGTCTTTAAAACCATTGATGGTCCACTGCATTTGCTTGGGATCGATCAAATCATCTGGCACAGACAGTTCTCGAATGATTCGCTTTACCAACCGCAGCTGGTCATCGCTGTCCAGTACCTGAAAGTTTTCGGGTAAATTCACCGCGCGCCAATGGGCTTTTAGCAGTCGGTGGGCGATACCATGAAAGGTGCCAATCCACATGCCCTGAGGACTGTGTGGCAGCAAGTCTTCTACCCGAGACTTCATTTCCCGCGCGGCCTTATTGGTAAAGGTAACCGCCATCACCCCATGAGGTGTTGCCTGACCGGTCTCAACGAGCCAGGCAATACGGTGGGTCAGAACCCGTGTCTTACCACTGCCGGCGCCGGCAAGCACGACCACGTGTTTTGAATCGGTTTTAACAGCCTGCTGCTGGGGCGGATTAAGACTTGCAACTTTTTCAACAATATTGGACATGGGGTACCCTAAAAGCGCCTAGCGACATTCTGTGGACGCTGAACGTGACTTAATAAGAGCCTTATCATAGCCGAATAGCCTGTATATGAATACAGGCTGATCCGTCATTTAAGCGCTGTCCTGAGGTTTTATAACTGTGCGGTACGTCAAGAACAGGGATATTTTTGGTGTCACTTTGGCGTCATTAGCAGTATTATTCCTGCTCGATTGAACCTGACCTAAAAAAATAAAGAAAACTTCAGGCAATTGATGTAGACGACGAGGGGAATACTACCTCATCAGGTCATAGGATTAACCTGACCGTCTAATGCCTGGCGCACATGATGAAAGGAGACGAACAAATCATGACTCAAAACCTATTTGAGCTAGAGCTCGCCAATATTGAAGACAACAACATGCATCGAGCAACAGAATCATCTGCTACGAAGCGTGAAAATAACCACCGGAAGCTAGCTGCCAGACGGGCTATTGAAGACCATTTGGAAGAATTGCGCTTGCGCCGTGACATCGGTGAATCGGAATTGAGCTTTTTATAGCCTTTCCTGTGGTATTTAGTGCTTCAAACCCCCGCTAAGTCGATCTGATTTTGACTGGTGGGGGGTGCTTTTTGATGTCCTCTTGTCCAGCAGAACGTGCTATCTATGCATGTGCTGTGTGCAAAGCTGTTCGCTACCCCTCCCTTTTTACCCCTGCCTGTTGCAATCGCTGTTCTCGTGTCGGCATTTTGACTATACTTTTTTGGCGACACCGTTTTGGCGACACCGTTTTGACATCAATGCTGCGCAACCAATTACTGTGATGACCAATCACCGTGACAACACAGGCTGGGATACGGGTGCTACATGCAAAGCCATCTTGAAATACTGCAACAGGTTATCGTGATTGCGCGCGAGGCAGGTCAGGCTATTTTGGGATATTACCACCAGGACCTCATTGTCCAACAAAAGCCGGACCACAGCCCCGTCACAGAGGCCGATCTAGCCGCCAACAGGGTCATTCAAACCGCACTGTCCGCAGCGTTCCCTTGGCCCATACTCTCTGAAGAAAGCACCGTCCCTGATTTCGATATCCGACAATCCTGGGACCTTTATTGGCTCGTAGATCCCCTGGATGGCACCAAAGAATTTATCAAGGGGAACGATGAGTTTACGGTCAACATCGCCTTGATCGCTCAGGGGCAGCCGATACTGGGTGTTGTCTATGCGCCTGCCCTTGACCAGCTCTATTACGGCAGCCATGAAACCGGTGCCTTTGTGGTACGGGACAACCACACCAAAGCCCTAGCCGTACGCGAAGACCCCAGTGACGATTGGCATTTGATTACGGGGCGCTCTGCACCCAAACCCCGCTTAAAACGCTTTATTGCACAAACCACGATTAGCCAGGTCTCGCATCTGGGGAGTTCACTCAAAATATGCCATATTGCCGAAGGCTTGGCTGACCTCTATCCCCGCCTGGGCAACACCTGCGAATGGGATACCGCGGCAGCACAGGTTGTTCTCGAAGCTGTCGGCGGACATCTGGTCGATTTTGACGGACAACCGCTTCGATATAACCAGGACGCCTCTTTGCTAAATCCTGAATTTATCGCGATTGGCTTTCTCAACCCAGCGCTGATACGCACCCTCAAAGAGCTCGCGTTGTAACAGCAGCACCGACCCAAAACCTGCCATAGCTTTCCTGTGCCACACCGCTACAATAGTCCATCACTTTACGGGGGTACGTTCATGGATAGGGGATTGGCATTTCATTTTTCACGGGTCACAGAGGCTGCTGCGCTGGCTGGCTATCAGTGGTTGGGTCGTGGCGATAAAAACAAGGCAGATGCCGCTGCCGTAGAAACCATGAGAATCATGCTCAATGACATGGATATCGATGGCGAAATTGTCATTGGCGAAGGTGAAATTGACGATGCCCCCATGCTCTTTATTGGCGAAAAAGTGGGTACTGGCAAGGGTGAGAGTGTTGATATCGCCGTAGACCCCATTGAGGGCACCCGAATGACAGCCTTGGGCCAGAGCAACGCCATTGCGGTTCTGGCGGCTGGCGAGAAGGGGTCCTTTTTAAAGGCACCCGACATGTATATGGAAAAACTGGTTGTCGGCCCCCATGCCCGGGGTTGTATCGACCTCCACCGTTCATTAGAAGAAAACATCAATGCCGTTGCCATTGCGCTGAACAAGCCCCTTAACAGACTCACCATTGTTACCCTAGCAAAGCCACGACATGATGCCGCCATTGCCGCCATGCATGCATTGGGCTGCCGGGTTTTTGCCCTACCTGATGGTGATGTTGCCGCATCCATTCTTACCTGTATGCCAGACAGTGAAGTCGATTTGATGTACTGCATTGGCGGTGCACCTGAGGGTGTGATTTCCGCTGCGGTGGTGCGCGCCCTACAGGGAGACATGCAAGGCCGACTGCTCTTGCGTCATATTGCCAAGGGTGACACCCCCGAAAACCGTGCACACGCTGAATGGGAAACCAAGCGGTGTCAGGAGATGCAGGTTGAACCGGGCAAGGTGCTGCGATTGACCGACATGGTCAGTAGCGATAACCTCGTATTTTCGGCAACGGGTATCACCAAGGGTGACCTGCTAGAAGGCGTAACCTCCGATGGTGTGGTTGCCCATACAGAAACCCTGATGATTCGGGGTAAATCGAGAACGGTGCGTAAGATCCAATCAGCCCACTTTCTGGATCGCAAAGATGCCGCCATTAAACCCTTTATTGGCTAACGCCCCATTGTCTAAACCCAAGTAAAGGAAAGCACCAGTATGGAACATGAAGCCCTAACCGTCGTGGTCACCCGTGGCGGCATCACCGAAAGCACACATGTTATTCACGCAGTTATTGTCGCCAGCAATGGTGCGCGAATGGAGTCTTGGGGCGATCTGTCTCAACCCGTTTATCCCCGCAGCGCCATCAAAGCCATGCAGGCGCTACCCATGATTGAGTCGGGTGCTGCTGAGCACTTTGGTTTTACCGACGCTGAAATTGCCCTGTGTTGCGCCTCCCATACCGGTGAAGCCATACATGTCGAAACGGTCCAGCGAATGCTGAACAAGATTGGCCGTTCAGAACAGCACCTTGAGTGCGGCTGTCATTGGCCTACCCGTGTCGATGCTGCCTATGCCCTGTCAGCTGAGGGAAAGCGTCCAGATCAGCGCCACAACAACTGCTCGGGAAAACACACCGGCATGTTGGCGCACGCAGCCATGATAGACGCCCCAACCCAGGGCTATATCCACATTGACCACCCGGTACAAAAACGCATTGCCCAGGCCATGGCAGAGATGTGCGAAGTGGACTATGACAGCTGTGCCTGGTCGCCAGACGGCTGCTCGGCGCCCACCTGGGCCATTCCGCTCGACCATCTGGGTCTGGCCTTTGCCAAATTTGCCGATCCCAGCAACCTCAGCCCGGTGCGACAGCAAGCCTGCAAAACCCTGTATCAAGCGGTTGTAAGGCATCCCTTTATGGTGGCCGGTACTGGGCGGTATTGCACCGATATGATGGGCATTCTCGGCGATAGGGTGTTTTTGAAGGTCGGCGCTGAAGGCGTCTATGTGGCAGCCATTCCTGAATTGAAGCTTGGGATTGCGCTCAAGTGTCTTGATGGCGCTACCCGAGCAGCAGAGTCTGTGATGACGGCGCTGTTAGATCGGGTCGGTATCACCCAGGGCATCTCCGATGATCTGCTCGATCCCTATCGAAAAGTACCCCTGGTAAATTGGGAAAAACGCCACACAGGCGATATCCTGTGCGACCTATCCTAAGCAATAACAACCACTGAGGAAGACGAAGTGACAGTAGCACTGGCTGAAATCCAAGCGTTTATGGCAACCGATTTTCCACAAAGCGGTGTGACCATCGAGTCGGTTGGATACCTAACGGCGCAGTTACGGCAAGTGGTTGACGACCGCCACATTCGACCTGGCAATACCATTTCTGGACCCACCATGATGGCCCTGGCAGATTGCGCGCTCTATGTTGCCTTGCTGGGTGAATATGGTCTGATACCCCTAGCCGTCACGACCAATCTGAACATCAACTTTTTGAACAAGCCCCCTGCTGGTTTTGACATCATTGCGAAATGTCGTTTGCTTAAGACCGGCAAAAGACTGGCAGTAGGCGATGTTGAACTGTATTCAGAGGGCAGACCCGAGCTGATTGCCCATGTGACGGCCACCTATGCCATACCACCTGATAAAAATGTACCCTAGGGCGGCATCCGGCCCCAGTCTGAATTTGTCATAGCATAGTCAGGCAAAACGAACCACAATGGTGTTAGCACCCAAAAAAGAGCGCAGTCCACAATGACACAGTCCCATTCCAGCCCGATATCACCTTGGATGAGTTTTGCAGATCCCGTGCAGGCTGGCGCACAGTATGTTTTACAGTGGCTTGCACGCATTTACCCCAGCTGTGAAGAAAACCTACCCACTGCAACCCGTCTCGCAGTGCCGCTGTATGACAAGAGTTTGAATCTGCACTGGAAGGACCTGCTGGATCACGAGCCCGTCTCCACCCATCTGAATATGTTGAACTGGGCTGCCAGCCAATTTACCGCCGAGCAAAAGCCCTACCTGATCGATGCCTGTTGGCATTTGCTGCTCTCTGACTATGCCATTCCCAGTCAGCTACCTGCACCCCTGGTTATTTTGGGAGAAACCTTTGGTTTTGACAAAGCCCAGATGCTGTCTATGGGTAAGGCCGTATCGACAACCAGACTTCACGACGGTCTCTCAGGAAAACAATCCTTGGAGCAACACAGTTCCGAATACCTGACCGCACTCAAAATAAGCCTCATTCCCCGCGGTACCGATTCTGGCCAAACCTGGGACTGGCGCAATCCGCGCACCTGGCGTGAGCTGCTGCGTTTTTGGCCTATCGGTGCAGCCGTTGCGGTCGTATTGGTTCTCTTTTTTGGGGTTATGTCATCATCGCCATCAGGGGTGGTTGAAACAAAGATCGTGGCAGGTGAGCAAACACTCACACCCACTGCTGCGCCTATAGAGACTGAGGTTGAAGTGCCCCTAGAAAGTACGCGGGGTCCCGGCACAGCACTACCCAATCACTATCTGGTCACAGCGTCCTTCCTCAATGTGCGTGTCCAACCGGCTACCAGCAGTCCGATTTTGTTGCTGTTGCCTGAGGGCAGCATCGTCACGTTGCTGGAGTTTGTGGGTGATGGCAACTGGGCCCATATTTCGGTAGCAGAACTCGATGGCTATGTCAGCGCACAATTTATTGCACCGCGCCCATAGGGCATCTCCCTAAGCGTTGCTGCCCTGTCCGTTTTGACAGGTACTTTCTTACTGAGGAATGGTCACATCATGTCGTTGTTAAACTGTGTTGAAATTGAACCCAAACAGCCTGCGCGCTCCGCAGTGATATGGCTTCATGGCTTGGGTGCCACGGGAGCGGATTTTGTCCCCATCGTGCCTGAACTGAGACTGCCGGAAGCACTGGCGACACGTTTTGTCTTTCCCCATGCGGCAGAAAGACCTGTAACCATCAATGGTGGCATGGTGATGCCATCTTGGTATGACATCTACGCTCTGGATATCAATCGGAAAATCGACCTGTCCCAACTGCGATTGAGTGCCAAGGATATTAAAGCCTTGGTAGACCGTGAGATCGCCCGTGGAATCGACAGCAGGCGTATTGTGATTGCAGGATTTTCACAGGGCGGTGCGGTTGCCTATGAAACGGCTCTTAGCTATGACAAACCCCTCGCTGGCCTATTGGCATTATCTACCTATTTTGCTTCTCACGAGTCCATTGTCTGTTCGCAGGAAAATGCCAACATTGCGATCAAAATAGACCACGGCCTTCAAGACCCCATGGTGGTCGAGATGCTGGGACAGCACGCAGTATCTGCGTTGCAATCCAAACAGTACCAGCCGCAATACACCACCTATGCCATGCAACATGAAGTCTGTATGGAACAAATTGCGGGTATTTCTCTGTGGCTACAGCAGGTGCTTTCCGCACCAACAGCGGGTTAAATAGACTCCAAACCCTGAAACACCTTTGACACAGAAAACCCCAACCTCTGGCTCAGCGCCTTTATCTGGGGTTTTGTCTGCTTCTTGATCGGACGCTGAGTTCCATTGCTCGCAAAGACAATCCAGTTGCCTGAATCGATACGATTCACCCAGAGGTTAGAAAACTGTGCTCTTAGCTGGTCTAGAAAAGGCACATTGCGGTGCTCCTCCCAGAAGT
The DNA here is from genome assembly GCA_963925745.1 of uncultured Pseudomonadales bacterium. Classification (GTDB taxonomy): domain Bacteria; phylum Pseudomonadota; class Gammaproteobacteria; order Pseudomonadales; family Natronospirillaceae; genus CAJXZL01. The sequence goes on along the minus strand of CAWUUZ010000258.1, from coordinate 2,446 downwards.
TGATAACCAACCAGCCTTGCGGCGCCAAAGCACGCTTACAGCGCAGTATGAAATCGGTCTGTGTCTGCTGCGGATCCATGCCACCAGAGCTGTATATGTCACTAAAAATAAGCGGATACTGCTGGGGTTGGGCGTTCAATAGGTAGCTACCCGCGTCTGCCTCAACCACAGTGACACGGGGATCTCGTGGCAAGTAAAGGTGGCTGTATGCAAGCTGAATCACCTGCCGACGCAATTCCACGGCCGTGATCTGACAGTCTGGCAGGCTCTCAAAAAGCGACTGTAACAGGGCACCGGATCCCAGTCCGAGCAACAAACAGGCTTTGGGATCGGATTCGAACAACAAGACCAACAACATGGCCTTGATATACCCATATTGCACCTGCGCTGGATTCTGCTTGAGGATACAGCCTTGTTCGTCATCGGTGCCAAAGGCGAGGTGTCGGCGGTTGCCATCATCAAAGACCTGGATGGGTCCAAGAGCGTCATACACCCGCATAATTTCTTTGCCTTGCAAGGCCATGAACACGACATCCAATAACAGCATCAAACCACAGCAGCTGATGTTTCGGGGGATATTATCCTGTGTTTAGGGGTTTGGGATCAAGCAGTCAAGGGGAGCTGTGACATCCTCAGGACGCTTGGCACTTCCCGGGGGTACAGCCAGTCCCTGTCTACTCCCAGTAAGACTGGGGGCTGTTGACTTGAGCGATTGCATGCCCCTCACCAAGCAAGGCATAATGAATTGCGCGACGCCGCTGTCACTGTTGGTGTATCGGCATTACCGACGGCTCAGGGAATGGTTCCTGTGGCGTCATCTATTTCCCTGTCCAAAATGACTGTGTTTCTGGAACCCACATACCATGCAACATCACCGAACGACCTTACTCTTACGCGGCATGCGCGATACGCTGCCCTTGATTCTGGCTGCCATACCCTTTGGCATTCTCTTTGGCGCTGCAGCCATCAGCCAAGGTCTTTCAGTCTTTACTACCATGGCCATGTCGCTGTTTGTCTATGCTGGGGCATCGCAATTTATTGCAGTGACACTTCTCGCATCCTCGACCGCATTGCCCGTCATCTTGATGACCGTCTTTATTGTGAATTTGCGGCACATGCTTTATTCAGCAGCCCTGATGCCACAGGTCAGCAAGCTCAAACAGTGGATGCGTATTCCCTTGGCATTTTGGCTCACGGATGAAACCTTTGCCGTTGTTAGCCACCGTGATATGGCACAGCCCGATGCCCCCGGTTGGGCTACCTATTATCTGGGCTCGGCATTGGCCATGTATGGCAATTGGATTTTCTGTACCTGGGTGGGCATGACCATTGGGCAGCAGATTCCTGACATGACAACCTGGGGGCTTGATATCGCCTTGATCGTCGCCTTTGTTGCCATCGTTGTGCCCGCATTGCGCAAGCGTGCAGATTGGGCCTGCGCACTGACCGCTGCGGTGGTTGCCGTGCTCTGTTTTGACTGGCCAAACCAAACCGGTTTGCTCTTTGCTGCACTGTCAGCCATTGGTGTTGGTTTGTTGCTCGATCGAACCACCACAAGCGATGCGGGGCAGCAGCATGTCTAATACCCTGTTTATTATGGGCATGGTGGCCTTAACCTTTATTCCGCGCTATGTGCCCTTTTTGCTGGCCGGAAAAATATCACTGCCCCATTGGGCAAAACGCGCCCTGCACTATGTTCCCATTGCGGTGTTGACGGCTATTGTTGCGCAGGCCAGTTTGATCCATCAGGGTGTGGTACAGATCGACCTGAATAACCACCACCTACTCGCTGCCATGGTGGCCTTTTTTGTCTCCCTAACGACACGCCACATGTTTTTTACCATCCTTATGGGTTTGCTATCCTTTTTACTGGCAAGGTGGTTATTGTGATGGCGCCATCATTTTGGCCCAGGTGCCTGTGCTATAACCCCTAGCCTAGGGCGTAGTTTGGTGGCTCAACTGGGCTCAACGAGGCTCAACTGGGCTCGACTGGATCCAACACGAACAACAAGGTGACTCGAATGAAAAAAACCGCTGCCATTCTCTTTATCTGGCTATCCACATTCTCGCTGCACAGTACTGCGGCTGATTTTGACTGGGCCGCTACCTTCAATGCACAGGCCAATGTGGCCGTGTCGTCGTTTTTTGACAAGGTATCCCTGCGTTTTGATGTCAGCAATGAAGGTATTTCCGCTGTGGTGAAGGTGTCACAGAGCTATGCCGATGCCTATATTATTTTTCGGCTCGCTGAGATATCTGAAAAGCCGGTCGCCGCTGTCATGGATGTGTATCAAGCCCACCAGGGTAAGGGCTGGGGTTATCTGGCGAAAATGCTCGGCATAAAGCCAGGATCTCAACAATTCAAGGCATTGAAAGCGGGTTCAGACATCGATATGGGTAAGCACAGCAGTTCGGTCAATACCGATACGACCATGACCATAAGCAT
>CAWUUZ010000257.1:0-5960 GCA_963925745.1 uncultured Pseudomonadales bacterium | reverse complement strand
AGTGCTACCGAACATGGCTGCTGAATCAGCCACCTTCCTCAACATTGAGGTGCTCAACTGGGCAACGCTTGACCAGGATTACCGCGGCACAGCGTTACAACCCTTTAAACCGCTTATGACCCGCATCGACAAGGCACAGATTGAAGCCATGCAAGCAGATTCTGTTGTTCCTGTGGTCGAAGCAGCCAGCAAAACCGCTCCTCAGACAGCCGCTTCAAAGCCGGTTCCTCAGGTTGCACCAACCATCACCTTTGACGATTTTGCCAAAATTGACCTCCGTGTTGCCCGTGTTATTAAGGCAGACGATGTCGAGGGCGCCAAGAAATTGCTGTCTTTGACCCTCGATGTTGGCGCACTCGGACAACGACACGTATTTTCAGGCATCAAAAGCAAATACCAAGCCAGCGACCTCGTCGGCAAAAACCTGGTTTTGGTAGCCAATCTGGCGCCCCGTAAAATGAAGTTTGGCATGTCTGAAGGCATGGTATTGGCTGCAGGCGATGACGACTTTTGGATTCTTGAAACCCATGAATCCTGTCTACCTGGCATGCCTGTTTCGTAAATCGGTGATTGGGGATCAGGGGTTTTGGTGAAAAAGGGTGTGGTGGCTGAACGCAGCGCTAAAGACACACCTTTTTTAAAAAGCGCAATGACGCACTCGCTGGAGTATTCATGTCTGATTACGTATTGATGTTTGTCAGTACCATATTGGTAAACAACTTTTTGTTGGTACAGTTTTTAGGACTCTGTCCCTTTATGGGCGTATCCAACAAACTGGAGACAGCGATAGGCATGTCATTGGCCACCACCTTTGTATTGACCCTGTCGTCGGTGTCGAGCTATCTGGTATTTGAATGGATCCTGGTACCCTTGGGTCTCACCTATCTAAAAACCATTTCATTTATTCTCGTTATTGCCGTTTTGGTGCAGTTCACCGAAATGGTGGTGAGAAAGACCAGCCCACTGCTCTATCGGGTACTGGGCATCTTTTTACCGCTGATCACGACAAACTGCGCTGTTCTTGGTGTTGCCTTGCTGAATATCAAAAAGGAAAACACCTTCTTCACCTCCCTGCTATATGGGTTAGGTGCCTCGCTTGGATTTGCCTTGGTTCTGATTTTATTTTCCGCGATGCGCGAACGACTCAACCAGTCTGATGTACCCAAACCCTTCAAAGGCTCTGCCATAGGTCTCATTACTGCAGGCATGATGTCGCTTGCGTTCATGGGATTTGCTGGTTTGGCACCGGCCTAAATAGGGAAATGATGTCGTGACCATTCTGACTGCCGTCTTAGCGCTCCTTGTACTTGCACTGATCTTTGGTGCGATCTTGGGCTATGCGGCCATTCGGTTCAAAACCGAGGGCAACCCCTTGGTTGAATCAATCGACAACTTACTTCCCCAGACACAGTGTGGTCAGTGCGGCTATCCCGGATGCCGCCCCTATGCCGTTGCCATATCCGATGGTGATGCCATCAACAAATGTCCCCCAGGCGGCATGGCAACCGTCGAAGCATTGGCTGACCTACTCGATATTCCAGTCTTGCCGCTTGACGCTGAAGCCCCTGATGTGGAACAAAACCGCATAGCGGTCATTCGAGAAGACGAATGCATTGGCTGCACCAAATGCATTCAAGCCTGCCCTGTGGATGCCATATTGGGCGCTGCAAAGTTGATGCACACCGTTATTGAATCCGAATGCACAGGCTGCGACCTCTGCCTAGAACCTTGCCCAGTAGACTGCATTGATATGATTTCCCAACCCGTTACCCTAACCCGTTGGGGATGGCAAAGCCCGCTAGACCAACAGTCGATTATCGCCACTGACCGAGAAGGAGTGCATTCATGAGCCGCTCCGACAAGCTGTGGTCCTTGGTAGGTGGTGTCCACCCACCTGAGAACAAGGGGCAATCAAACCGCCAGCCCTTACAGCATTTGCCGCTGTCTGAGACGGTTGTTTTACCGTTGCAGCAGAGCAACGGTATTCCTGCAGAACCCACAGTAGCCGTTGGCGACTTTGTGGTCACTGGTCAGTTGATCGCCATCGGAAAACATCCCATTGCCACCCGATTACACGCGACCCTAACCGGTGAGGTAATCGCCATAGAAGACCATGTCTTTGCACACCCTTCCGGGATATCCGTGCCAAGCATCATTATCAAACGCAGTGACTTGCACGCGTCAACAGACACGCACGACAGCAGCTTAGAGCCTTGGTATAACTGGGAGCAGTTGCCCGTCGACGCGCTCCTCATGCGTATTGAAGCAGCAGGTATTTCAGGTTTGGGTGGCGCAGGATTTCCAACCCATATCAAATATTTGGGTCAGCGCCCGATCCACACCTTGATTGTTAATGGTATTGAGTGCGAGCCCTATATCACGGCAGATGACCGCCTCATGCGCGAACATGCCGCTGAGATTATAACGGGTATTCAAATAGCGCTTCGCATGTTGTCGGCCCAAGAGGCGATTGTCGGTATTGAAGACAACAAACCCGAAGCGATATCAGCCATCCGCACCGCCATTACGGCTGTTAACGATGCGCGCTTGGTATTAAAGGTAATACCTACACGCTATCCGTCAGGTGGCGAGAAACAACTTCTGTACATTCTCACAGGCGAAGAGGTTCCCTCAGGCGACATTCCAGCGTCTCTGGGATATGTCATACAAAACGTGGGCACCCTGTTTGCCATGCAGCAGGCGGTGCAATTGGGCCAACCCTTGATCGAGCGGGTAGTCACACTGACAGGCGATGCCGTAGCTGCACCTGGCAATTATTGGATCCGTATTGGCACACCGATCGATGCCGTTTTAGAGATGGTCGGCCTTACCACCCAGGATACCGACATTCAACGCATCATTATGGGCGGACCCATGATGGGCTTTACCCTGCCCAATGCGCAGGTGCCTGTTAGCAAAACCACCAACTGCCTGCTTATACCCACCAAGCAAGAAATGCCTGACAACCCAGAGGCAGACCCCTGTATCCGCTGCGGTCTCTGTGAACAGGCTTGCCCTGTCAGTTTGCTACCTCAGAAGCTGTATTGGAATGCGATCAATCGGGAATGGGATCAGGCCCAGTTAAACAGCATTCAAGACTGTATCGAATGTGGCGCCTGTTCTTGGGTCTGCCCAAGCAGCATTCCTTTGGTACAGCATTATCGGTTTACCAAGGCGGAAATAAAGCGCGAAGCCGTTGAAACGGTTAAGGCCAATCAATCTCGCATCCGCTTTGAAAACAGACAGCTACGTCTTGAAAAAGAAGTGGCAGAAAAAGAAATCAAACGACAAGCGCGGGCTGCACAGGCGGCACAGGCGCAGTCAGTGAAAGCTCAGACCGGCGACACCCAGTTGGATACCAGTGCCAAGGATGCCATATTGGCTTCCGTGGCCAGAGCAAAGGCCAAAAAGAACAGTCAGGTGGCAGTCGAGCCCAAAGACAGCCTAGAATCACTGCAAGGCGCGGTTACGGTAGCCCTTCAGGCAGTCGAAAAAACCAAGGTTAAATTGGCTGCAGCACAGGCCGGTGGTCTACCCAGCGTCACGGCACTGACGACCGCTTTGGAAAAGTTAGAAAAACGCGCCCAAGTAGCTGAAGTGGCACTTGCGACCTATATCGAAAAAACAGGCGATCCATCATGACCTTACTGCAGCCAAGCTCACCCCATGTGACAAGCCGCAAGTCCATTTCAAGCGTGATGTTTTGGGTAATCAATGCCACCCTCCCCGGTCTTGCTGTGCTGACCTATTTTTATGGTTGGGGCTATGTGATTAACGCCCTGATTGCGATAGCCACCGCTTTGGCCTCTGAGGCAGGTGTGATGGCCTTGCGCAAACGCCCTATAGGCCGAACACTCAAGGATGGCAGTGCTGCACTAACAGGCTTACTCCTTGCCCTTGCGCTGCCGCCCATGGCACCCTGGTGGATCATGGTTGTGGCCAGTTTCTTTGCTATCGTGTTTGTAAAACACCTGTATGGCGGTCTAGGTCAAAATTTGTTTAACCCTGCCATGGCAGCCTTTGCACTGGTTTTGATTTCATTTCCCTTATCCATGACCACCTCTTGGGCCACGCCCGAAGCCATATCAGGTCACGCATTACCCAGCTTTACCGCGCAGCTAAAAAACAATCTTGAGATCACAGAATTTGACGGTGTTACCATGGCGACCCCCTTGGACCACTATAAGACCAAAATAAAACGTCTCACAGCGGCGGAACTGTCTAAATCACCTGAATTCAAACAGGGACCGCTGTATGCCATTGTGTGGGTCAATATCGCCTTTCTCTTGGGTGGTTTGCTGTTAATTGGCAAACGGCTTATCACCTGGCATGCACCCCTTGGGGTGCTGTTGGGCATCACCATTTTGGCGCTGCCTTTTTCAGCTGACACCGATATTGCCATACCCATTTCCCTGCACCTGTTTGGTGGTGCAACCATGTTGGGGGCGTTTTTTATCGCCACCGACCCTGCCAGTTGCGCTACCAGCAACCGCGGAAAATTCATCTTTGGACTGGGTGTTGGCCTGCTGACCTACTGCATTCGCGCTTGGGGCAACTACCCCGATGCGATTGCCTTCTCGGTGCTGTTAATGAACATCGCGGCGCCGCTGATTGACCATTACACGCGCCCACGCACCTATGGCAAAACCAAGCCCCTCAAGGGATACAAATTGCCGGAGAATTCACAGTGAGCATCCTTGCAAGTATCCGCCAAAATGCCATGGGGCTGGGATTATTTGCCGTCCTGACCGCGGGTGTTATCGCCATAACCCAGCTAGTTACAGCACCCAGAATTTCTGAAAACGAGCGGCAATATCAGGCAAAACTGTTGTTTGATATTTTACCGCTTGCCAACGAAACCATGCTCAATACACCAAGGTCACTTGCGCAGTTTTCTGATGTGGCGCTATTGGGCACCGATCAGGATGCAGAATACTTTATGGACGCCGATACAGGCGACATCATACTGCCGGTGGTCGCACCAGATGGTTACACAGAAAGCATTCGCATGTTGGTTGGCATATCCCGTGACGGCACAGTGACAGGCGTTCGGGTAGTGACCCACAAGGAAACGCCGGGACTGGGTGACCGCATCGAACTCAAGAAGAGCCCATGGATACTCCAATTTGATGGCGTATCGTTGTTCGCTCCTGTCGAAGAACAGTGGGCTGTGGCAAAAGATGGGGGTGCTTTCGACCAAATGAGTGGCGCCACGATCACACCGCGCGCAATTGTTTCGGCTGTGCACCACAGTCTGCTATTTTACCGTAACCATCAGGCTGCGTTACTTGGAGAGACAGAATGACCCAGAGTGACGACGTGACTGTACCCCAGAATAACAGCCCCACCAGCGACATCGTCAAAGACGGACTCTGGCGCAACAACCCTGCGTTGGTGCAACTATTGGGTCTGTGCCCCCTGCTCGCTGTATCAGGTTCAGTGGTAAACGCCCTGGGTTTGGGTATTGCCACCTTCTTTGTTTTGGTCGGATCCAATGTGGCGGTTTCTCTGATACGCAACCATGTTCAGGATGCGGTTCGCCTACCTGCCTTTGTGATGATTATCGCGTCCTTTACCACGACCGCTGAACTGATCATGCAAGCCCTGACCTTTGAGCTTTACCAGATCTTGGGCATCTTCATTCCGCTGATTGTCACCAACTGTATTATTCTGGGCCGCGCAGAAGGTTTTGCACGCAAGAATACCGTGTGGCGCTCCTTTGTTGACGGCGCCATGATGGGTGTTGGATTTACCGTGATTTTGGTATTGCTTGGTGTCATTCGAGAAATCGTTGGCCAGGGCACACTTTTTGCGGGCATGGAACTGTTGTTTGGCTCGGTTGCAGCAGATTGGAAACTGGTTATTATTCCAAACTATTCTCAGTTCTTGTTTGCCGTACTGCCACCCGGCGCCTTTGTTGCGCTCGGCCTATTGATTGCCGGCAAGAATGTGATTGACAG
>CAWUUZ010000256.1:0-10443 GCA_963925745.1 uncultured Pseudomonadales bacterium | reverse complement strand
CATAAAAAAAGCCGCTACAAGAGCGGCTTCTTAAAATAATGGTGCCCAGACCCGGAATCGAACCAGGGACACGAGGATTTTCAGTCCTCTGCTCTACCGACTGAGCTATCTGGGCATGTCGCTTAACAGGTTTAAATACTTGTCTTGCTGACGGAGGCGTATTAAACGGATTTAAGAGCGATGCGTCAAGTAATTTTTTCTAACTCTCTGATTTTCTGTAACTTTTATCTAATTTTCTTCTGGAACGTAGCCTTCAACGGCATCAAAATCGGTTCCAGCGAGGAATAATGCCATTTGGTCTTGCAGATATTGTCGGGTAGCAATGTCGAACAGATTCAAATGTTTCTCATTGATCAGACGTGTCTGGTGGGTTTGCCACTCTGCCCAGGCTTTTGCAGAGACCGTGTCATAAATATCTTGCCCCTTTGGTCCGGGAAAGGGTGCTGCGGTTAACCCAGGCAATTCAATTTGATACTTCTTGCACAATACGGTTCTCATGCTGTGTCCTTGATGGTTTCAATCAGCCGTTTGATGGGGGCAGGTAGACCTAAGGTGTGGAGCGCCTTATCTGGTTTTATCCAACAACCCATTTCGGCATCTATTGTAGGCATTTCTGCATCAATGTGTAAGAAAACTGGCTGAACGACCAACGTTCGGTGTGTAAATTTGTGGGTAAAGGGCTGTCCGAGCTCCTGTACTGCAGCCTGAGGCAGCTGGGAAAAATGTTGCGCGAGCGCATCGGTGTCCGAAAATTCAGGAAAACAAAACAGACCGCCCCAGATTCCGTGATTGGGTCTTTGTTCAAGATAGATTCGGTGGTTGGGGTCAGCCAGAATGGCCATACACACAGCAAGGGTTGGAACCGTTTTTTTGGGCTTTTTGCCGGGAATGGCAGCGACCTGATCTGTGGTCAGGGCAAAACACTGTTTGCTAAAGGGACAGTCGTGGCAGAGCGGCTTTGATCCTGTGCAGTGGGTAGCACCAAAGTCCATCATGGCTTGGTTATAGTCATCACAGCGTCCTGTGGGGGTCTGTGCCTCACTTATCTGCCACAGAGTTTCTAGGGCCTGTGATTGGCCCGGCCAATCGGTGACACCAAACACACGCGCGAGGACCCGTTTGACGTTGCCGTCCAAAATAGCGGCCCTCTGTTGATAGGCAAGCGACAATATCGCAGCAGCAGTGGATCGCCCAATGCCGGGCAAGGACACCAGCGCTTCACTGTTGTCAGGCAGCTCGCCAGAGAAGTTGGCTAGGCACATATTGGCTGCTTTGTGAATGTTGCGGGCGCGCGCGTAATAGCCCAATCCGGTCCAATGGTGAAGCACATCGTCGAGCGGCGCGCTGGCCAAGGTCTGCAGGTCGGGAAATCGGTCCATAAATCGGGCGTAATAGGGAATAACCGTTTTTACCTGGGTTTGTTGCAACATGATTTCAGAAATCCATACCCGATAGGGTGTTGGATTGCTTTGCCAAGGCAGGTCTTTACGACCACATTGGTCCCACCAACCGAGTAATTGGCTGCTAAAGGTCAGGGTGGACATGCAGATTCCGTTTTAAGAGGTGCGATCTTTGAAATGTGACAAGGCAGGTGTTTGCACCCTTTGTAATCAGCGGCAAACACCTGGGGGCCATCAGTCTTCTAACAGCGTGACGTCACGTACAGCGCCTTTGTCGGCGCTTGTGGCTAACAGGGCATAGGCCTTTAATGCCGTGGTCACCTTGCGCGGTCGAACCGCAGCGGGCTTCCAGGGTTTCACTGTCTGCATCATGTCAGAACGGCGTCTATCGAGCTCTGCTTCTGAAACCATCAGGTTCACACTGCGCTCGGGGATACTGATGCGAATGGTGTCGCCATCCTCTACCAAACCAATGGTGCCACCAGAGGCTGCTTCAGGTGAGGCGTGACCTATGGACAAACCGCTGGTGCCGCCAGAGAAACGGCCATCGGTCAATAATGCACAGTCCTTGCCAAGCCCCTTGGATTTCAGATAGCTGGTGGGGTAGAGCATTTCTTGCATACCTGGACCGCCCTTTGGGCCTTCATAGCGAATAACGACCACATCACCTGCTACTACCTGGTCAGCAAGAATGGCAGTTACGGCATCATCTTGGCTTTCAAAGACTTTGGCAGTGCCTTCAAATAGATACAGGCTCTCATCAACACCGGCCGTTTTCACCACACAGCCATCTACCGCCAAGTTGCCATAGAGGACGGCCAAGCCGCCCTCTTGCGAATAGGCGTGCGTTGCAGCGCGGATACAGCCTTCGGCACGGTCTTTGTCTAGCGTGTCCCAACGGGTGGACTGACTAAAGGCCGTTTGGGTCGGTATGCCTGCGGGTCCTGCGCTGTAAAATTTCAACACATCTTCATCGGTGGTAATCATGATATCCCACTTGTCGATGGCTTCGCGTAGGGTGTTGCTGTGAACCGTAGGTAGGTCAGTGTGGAGCAAACCAGCGCGGTCCAATTCACCCAAGAGGGCAAATATGCCGCCAGCGCGGTGGACATCTTCCATGTGGTATGTCTGGATGTTGGGCGCCACTTTACACAGCTGTGGTACCTTGCGCGACAGGGCATCCATGTCGTCTAGGTTGTAGTCAACGCCCGCTTCTTGGGCAATGGCCAACAGATGTAAGATGGTGTTGGTGGAACCGCCCATGGCGATATCCACAGTCATGGCATTTTCAAACGCCTTCTTTGAAACGATAGAGCGGGGCAACACACTGTAATCGTCGTCATGATAAAAGCGCTTGGCGAGGGATACAATTTGGTGTCCTGCCTGTTCAAACAGGCGGCGGCGGTCTGAATGGGTAGCCAACATCGATCCATTGCCGGGTAGGGCTAGACCAATGGCCTCTGCCAAACAGTTCATCGAATTGGCAGTAAACATACCAGAGCAGGATCCGCAGGTAGGGCATGCAGAACGTTCGTATTCGGCGACGGTTTCGTCACTGACATTGGGATCGGCTGCTGCCACCATGGCATCAACCAAATCGAGGCCATGGCTGGCCAATTTGGTTTTGCCGGCCTCCATGGGGCCTCCTGACACAAAGACCGCGGGAATGTTGAGCCGCATTGCAGCCATGAGCATGCCAGGGGTGATTTTGTCGCAATTGCTGATACAGACCATAGCGTCAGCAGTGTGGCCATTGACCATGTATTCAACAGAGTCAGCAATCAGGTCTCGGCTTGGAAGGCTATAGAGCATGCCGTCGTGGCCCATGGCGATACCATCGTCGATAGCAATGGTGTTGAACTCTTTGGCTACGCCACCTGCTTTTTCAATCTCACGGGCAACCAACTGGCCCATGTCTTTGAGGTGTACATGACCGGGTACAAACTGCGTAAAGGAGTTCACTACGGCAATAATGGGTTTTTTAAAATCTTCGTCCTTCATACCCGTAGCGCGCCACAGTGCGCGTGCTCCAGCCATATTGCGGCCGGCGGTTGAGGTTTTAGATCGATATTGCGGCATGTTGTGCTCCGATGAGTTCACTGACTTATGAAGTATAGTGTACCGAATCGATGTGGGAATGAAACAGTGGTGATTGTGCAATGTCATGGTGCAGAAACGACAAGAGCCCAAATAGGGCTCCTGTGTGTTGGTTGGAAAACTGTCTGAGGGTCTTAGTCAGGGAAGTGACAAGACACCCAGTGGTTACTGCCATTGTTTTCCAAAACAGGCTTCTCCTGTGCACAACGATCTGTCTTTCGAGAACAACGGGTGCGAAATACGCAGCCTGAAGGTGGATTCAAAGGTGAAGGCAATTCGCCTTCCAATAGAATAATCTTCTTGTTGCGCTCGGCTGTCGGATCTGGAATCGGTACCGCAGAGATCAACGCCTGTGTATAAGGATGGCGCGGGTTTTCATAGAGGTCATGTGACGGTGAGACTTCACAGACGTTTCCAAGATACAACACCATAATCCGGTTGCTGATATGACGCACAACGCTCAAGTCATGGGCAATAAAGATCAATGACAGGCCCATCTCTTTTTGCAATTCCATCAACAGGTTGATCACCTGTGCCTGAATGGATACATCCAAGGCTGAAACGGGTTCGTCACAGATGATGAGTTTTGGCTCTAGAATCAAGGCGCGTGCAATACCAATACGCTGACACTGGCCGCCAGAGAATTCATGCGGGTAGCGGTTGATTTGGTTCGTCAACAGACCCACTTTCTTCATGACGGCTTTTACGCGGTCAGTAGCATCCGCTTTAGACGTTTCTGGATAGTGCGTGGTCAAGGGTTCTGCAATGATCTGACCAATGGTCATGCGCGGGTTCAGTGACGCTAGGGGATCTTGAAAGATCATCTGAACGTCTTTGCGCTGGTCTTGCATCTCTTTTTTAGACATCGTCAGCATGTCTTGCTCACCCATCCACAGAACCTTGCCTGCTGATGAAGGGATCATGCGAATAATGGCGCGTGCAAGTGTCGATTTGCCACAACCTGATTCACCTACGATACCCAGCGTCTCACCCTCATAAAGATCAAAGGAAACACCATCAACCGCTTTCAATTTGCCGGGCTTTGTCCAAGGCATGGAGCCCTGTGGGTAAACGTCAAACTGTACCTTTAAGTCTTTAACAGCAAGTAATACATTTTTGTCAGCGGTCATTTTATGTCCTCCGCAGCTTTGTGACACGCACGGAACTGATTGTCACCAAAACCCGTTAGTGCAGGGATGTCAGTAGCACAGGCTTCACCGGCGTAGGCACATCGTGGCTGAAATGGACATCCTTTTGGCATGCTCATCATGTTGGGTGGGTTGCCAGGAATGGTAGACAGCTCAGTGCCCATGTGGTCAATACGCGGAATAGCGTGCAACAGTCCTTTGGTATAAGGATGCGTTGGCTTGCCATAAACCGTTTCAGTATCGCCGTATTCCATGACGCGGCCGCCATACATGACCAAGGTGTCGCGGCAACTGCCCGCAACAACGCCCAGATCATGGGTAATCAAAATGATCGCAGTACCGAATTCACGTTGTAGCTCGTTTAGGAGCGCCATGATTTGCGCCTGGACTGTTACATCCAGTGCCGTTGTCGGTTCATCAGCAATCAGTAGTTTTGGACTACAGAGTAACGACATAGCAATCATCACACGCTGTCGCATGCCACCCGAAAACTCATGTGGGAACATGTTAATACGCGCTTTGGCCTGGGGGATCTTTACCGCATCGAGCATCCGCACAGATTCAGTCAGGGCATCGCGCTTTGACATGCCCTTGTGGTGCATCAACACTTCCATAAGCTGGTCACTGACCCGCATATAGGGGTTTAGTGAGGTCATGGGGTCTTGAAAGATCATTGAAATTTGTTCAGCACGGATTTTGTTGAGTTCGTGCTCAGGCAAATTCAAAATCTCTTTGCCATTATATTTGATGCTACCTGTTGCACGGCCATTGCCTGCAAGCAGTCCCATCAAGGCAAAAACGGTCTGGCTTTTTCCAGAACCTGATTCTCCAACGATGCCCAGTGTTTCACCCGCTTCTAGGGTAAAAGACAAATCATTAACCGCGTTAACAACACCGTCGAGTGTGTCGAATTGGACGTTTAGGCCCTTAACTTCTAATAGACTCATGTATTTAGTGCTCCCTTAGCGGTCTTTTGGATCAAGTGCATCACGTAAGCCATCTCCAATAAAGAAGAAGCTCAGCAGGGTCACCACAAAAAACGCCAGTGGGAACATGAGCTGCCAGTAAGTACCATACCGTAGTGTGCCTGCGCCCTGACTGATCAAAGCACCCCAGGAGGTTTGTGGCTCTTGAACACCCAAACCTAAGAAGGAAATAAAGGACTCAGTCATGATCATGCCCGGAACCAACAGGGTTGCATAAACCACCACAACGCCCATGACGTTTGGCACAATATGACGTCGAATAATGTTGAAAGGTGCGACACCACTGGCGACGGCAGCTTCAATAAATTCCTTGTTCTTGAGCGACAGCGTTTGGCCGCGCACAATTCGAGACATGTCGAGCCAGGATATGGCGCCGATGCCGACAAATATTAAGGATATTGAACGTCCGAACATAACCAACAGCAGAATCAGGAAGAACATATAGGGTATGGCCATCAGAATATCGACCGTACGCATCATCATGTTATCGACACGACCACCTACATAGCCCGCTGTTGCACCATACAGGGTGCCAATAACAACCGCAATTAACGAACCTACCAAACCCACCGTCAAGGAGATCTGGGTTCCCTGAATGACACGAGAATACAGGTCTCTGCCAAGGTCGTCGGTACCAAAGTAATGTCCAGAGGCGATGCTTGGTCGGCCCATCTCGGTAATATTACCCATGGTGGCCCAATCAATTTCTTCATAGCTCCACTGGGCAAAATAAGGACCGATAATTGCAAAGGCAACAATCGACATCAGGATGATGAGGCTGACCAATGCCATCTTATTTTTGAAAAAGCGGTGTGTGGCATCTTGCAGCAGTGACCGTCCTGAGATGTCATCTGCACTCACCAGATTGTCCGCTAAATCCTGAACTTTTTTGTTATCTACTAACATACGACAAATACCCCTTAACCTTTAATAGCGGATTTTTGGATCAATCCAGGCATACATCACGTCAACCATTATGTTGAATAGGATGGTTAAACCGCCCACTAAAATTGTAATACCCATGATGGTTGAGTAGTCTCGATTCAGAGCACCATTAACAAAGTGCAAGCCAATACCACCGGTACTGAAATATTGGTCAATGATCATGGAACCCGTAATCATGGATACAAATGCGGGGCCCAAGTAAGACAATACGGGTAGCAATGCCGGCTTTAAGGCGTGTCGCCAAACGATATAGCCAGAAGGTAAGCCCTTTGCCTTTGCTGTTCGGATAAAGTTTGAATTCAAAACTTCTAACATCGAGGATCGGGTGATACGCGCAATACTTGCAAAGTAACTGGTGCTAAGCGCGATGATCGGCATGATCAAAAATTGAATTTGCCCGCCTTCCCAGCCGCCACCCGGTAGCCAACCCAAGGTAACCGTGAAGAGCAGCACCAACAGGGGTGCCATAACAAAGTTGGGTAATACCGTCCCGACAATGGCGACACCGACCGCAGTATAATCCGCCCAGGTATTGTGGCTCAAAGCAGCCAAGACACCCAGTGTGACACCGATGCTAACCGCAAATAAGAACGACCAAAAGCCATAGGTCAATGTGACGGGAAAGCCTTGCGCAATGATGGAGTTAACCGTGCGGTCTTTGTACTTAAACGAGGGGCCAAAATCAAAATGCACCACAACATTCCAGACATAGTTGACGATTTGAGCAGGGAGTGGTTTATCCAGACCATACTTGGCTTCAATGTTGGCTAGAACTTCAGGAGGCAGGGGTCTTTCGCGAGAAAATGGGCCGCCTGGTGCTGAGTGCATGAGTACAAAAGAGATAACAATGAGAATCAATAATGTGGGAATCGCAAGTCCCAATCTTTTCAAAATAAAATTAAGCATAGTCATACGACCTGATAGTTAATTTGACGGGTAATTGTACTGAGATTTGATTTTTTGTGCGAATGATAAATCAGATGTGACGCCCTAAAAACGCGATAGCTGCTGGAAAAATGTAAATATATCAGGACGTTAGAGAATTCGGCTATTTTCTTCATTGGTGACTTGGTTCACAGGCAACGGCATTTCCGCTTTAGATTAAACTGTAGTGATCAAACCACGGCTGGGTTGCGCAAATGAGTCTAGATTGGGGAGGCTGCCTACTGTTGATTTTGTTCAGGCAAAAAAAAGCACCGCCGAAGCGGTGCTAGATTCAATGCAATAATCTTAAAGATTAATGTGCAGTGATGTACATGTTGCGGCTATACCAGTTGCCTTCGATGTTGCTGAAAGGGTAGCCCTTAACATAAGGCTTCAACAGCATGGTGCTGGTGTAATGGTAGATTGGCGCTACAGGCATATCGTTAGCAATGATCTGCTCGATTTTGGTGTAGTTAGCGCTAGGATCTGCCATTGTTTTGGCGTCTGCTAATAGCGCATCAACTTCAGGATTGTTGTAGTTCGAGTCGTTGTAGCCAGACTTAGAGTTTACAAGATCCAAGAAGGTTGACGCTTCGTTGTAGTCACCACACCAGCCGGCACGCGCGATTTCGAAATCACCGTTTCCGCGTGTGTCTAGGAAGGTAGTCCACTCTTGGTTTTCTAGAGTAACTTCAACGCCTAGCTTTTGCTTCCACATTTGGCTGGTAGCAATAGCGATGTTTTTGTGACCTTCAGAGGTGTTATACAAAACGGTTGCTTTTAATGGGTTGCTCTTGCTGTAGCCAGCTTCAGCCAACAGTTTAACAGCCGCTGCATCACGCTCTGCCTGTGTCATCTCGCCGAAAGGTACTGAAGGAACGGTAAAGTTCGCAGTTGCACCTGGAGTAAAGGTGTAAGCTGGAATCTGGCCACCCTGCAGGATGTTTTCTACGATGATGTCACGTGGAATGGTATAGCTCAAAGCCTGACGAACACGGATGTCGTCAAACGGTGCTTTTTCCATGTTGAAGTTGTAGTAATACGTACACAGTGAAGGGTTAGAGTGCGTATCGTTAGGCATAGACTTGGTCAGCGCCTTGTACTGTCCAGATGGTGGAGACGTCTGGTCAACTTCGCTGGCAACGTAACGGTTGAATGCAGCGTTTGTATCGTTGATAACAACGGTTACAACCTTATCAAGGATGGTTGCGTCATTGTTCCAATACAGGTCGTTACGAACACGCGTCATACGCTCGTTCAGGACATGCTCAGACAGTACATAGGCACCGTTGCTGACCATGTTGCCAGGCTTGGTCCATTCAGAACCGTAGGCTTCAATGATTCCCTGTGGAACAGGCATTGTTGTTGTGTGAACAACCATGGTTGGGAAGTAAGGCAGAGAAGCTTCTAGCGTTACCTGGAAGGTGTAATCGTCAATAGCAAGAGCGCCTAGCTCAGCGGCAGGCGTATCGCCAGCGATGATAGATGCGCCATTCTTGATAGACATGATTTCCATGTACCAAGCGTATGGAGATGCAGTTGCTGGATCTACAGCACGCTTCCATGCATATTCAAAGTCATGTGCGGTCACAGGAGCGCCGTTTGACCATTTTGCATTTTTACGTAGGAAGAATGTATAGACAGACTTGTCAGCATTGGTGCTGTAACGAGTTGCCACGCCTGGAGCCAAGGTGCCGTCGGCATTTTGAGTCAATAGACCTTCAAAAAGGTCGCGTGCGATAGCAGCGCCAGATACGTCTTCGATCAAGCCTGGGTCAATTGAAGGGCTTTCGTCGATAGAAACATAGGTATAGGTCTGGTTGTCAGCAAGCGTCTCGCCAGTAACCGGGTGTGTTTTGTGTGCCGCAAGTGCAGGCGTAGATGCTAATGCAACGCCAACGATGCCTGCCGCTAATGAACGGGTAATGGTTTTCATGAATGATCCTCTTATTATCTTTCTTATAGGTCTTATGCAAATCGACCATGTCGGTGCATTTCAGAAACTAAGGATGCTTAATATCCTAGCATCGGTCTGAAACTTGAGGAATAAAATGGCACAAGACGGGTTTGTATTCAACGGGGAAATTGAAATTTTTACTAAAAATGTTAATTGGGTGAGGTTAAAGCGATAGAAATTGACCCAAATGGCCTTATTGCGTCTATATGGGAACAGATGCAGGGCTATTTTGACGAATTTACCTACAATGACTAGGGGTATCTGCGATGCAGGTTGCTGTGCGCGTCCTACTGACCATTGTGGGCGGCAATAAGCGCCGTAAGCTCATCATGCACCTGGGTATCTGATCCCAGGTTGACCTCTAAGAGGCGTCTTAAAAATGCCGCACTGTCTAAATCGATTTTTTGGCAATCGAATCCCATGAGGTTACCGTCTATATGGATGCAGATGGCATGCATCTTTATCGGAATGGGACTGTCCATTTCACCAACATGCAGTTCGGTTTTCTGTCCAATAATTGCCGCATGCTGCGCCGAGGGCAGTTGTATTAAAACGCCCTTGAGGCTGATATCAATGATTTCGCCTTCAAATTCTGTGTTTTCAATTTTGAAATACACCGGTGCATCAAAGGGAACGCGGCTAAATCTGCGGTTGTCGGTCATAGGTGTCTCATAAAATAGGTTGACGGTCAGCTGTCCGCTATTGGGGCTAACATCGCATAAATTGGGTATCAAAGGTAGTCCAATTTGGCTTTGCAAGCCCTTGAAACCCCAACAACAGACTTGGCTCAACAAATGGGACATTTAACCGGGGTTTTTTGCCCCAAAATAGGCGTGGTAGCGGCAATAAATACAATAATAGGTGCGCATAATGGTGCATTTTTGCAGCGATAGGGTCACTATGGTGCCCCTGAAAACAGCAGCCAATCCATGGGGTTGCCAAGCACGGTTTGTGTGACAGGCTGTGCACTGATATACAGTGGTCAC